>CAIUSK010000456.1 GCA_903901805.1 uncultured Flavobacteriales bacterium | reverse complement strand
GAACCATTTCAATTCCCCTTATATGACGCCTCTTCTAAAACATATATGGGAAAAACGTATTCTTACGTTATTTTTTGTGAGGGCTATCAGGTTAAAAACAATCCATTATTTAGTTTTTTAGCAATCAGCCCCACAAAGGGACAGGTTCTAACAATCGAGTCTTCTACGATTCCAGAAGATGAATCCTTAAATAGAAAATGTTTTATTCTTCCATTGGGTGAACATCGTTTTAAAATTGGATCTACTTATGAATGGGAAAACAGTGACACTTCAATAACCGAGGAAGGGAAACAACTTATTTTAGAAAATCTACGCGTATTAACTGACGAAACTCCACATGTAATTGCTCAAGAGGCTGGCATTAGACCTACAACCATTGATCGGCGGCCTTTTATAGGGGAACATACCCATTTTAAAGGGAATTACATTTTTAATGGATTAGGTACAAAAGGGTATATGATTGCACCCTTATTATCCCGAGAATTGACTGCATTGTTGTTAGACGGCGAAGAATTAGACCCAGAAGTGTCTGTTTATAGAAGAAAGAAGTAGGTGTTTTCTAACAATTTTTGCAGGAAAACTGAAAAATAGAGTGATTTTTTCTTACTTTTGTCATTCTTACAAAGAAAACGGTCTCGTGGCCGAGCGGTTAGGCACCGGTCTGCAAAACCGTCTACTCCGGTTCGAATCCGGACGAGACCTCCAAAAACCCTTGAAATTCAAGGGTTTTTTTTATCTACGTTTATTTAATCACGCTTACATGTCCAACAATGTGCCGTCGGTCATCCAATTGAGGTGATTTAAATGAGATTTTATAGGTGTATACACCCGATTGAACATCAAGACCTTTATTTCCATATGAACCATCCCATCCAACAAGTGGGTCTTGGGTTTCAAAAACCATTTCGCCCCATCTATTAAAAATAGACATTTCAAAAGTGTGAATATCAATACCTGATGTAAATATCGGAGTAAAAATATTATTAAATTCATCTCCATCGGGAGTAAAAGAGTTCGGAATGTAATAAATAATTTCTTCCATAAAAGGGAGATTAACAGAGGTGCTATCAATACATCCCAAATCTGAAATAGCCGTTAACCAGACTGTATATCCATTTTCTGTATTGCTAAAAAGATGAGTTAAATCTTCAGAAGTGTACGTATTTCCATCTCCCGTATTCCAGATATATTGCGTTGCCCCTATTGAATTATTCGAGAAGGTAACATTTTGAGATGGCTGAGAAAATGAGTTAATATCAGTTGTAAAATTAGCAACAGGTAGGCCTTCCACACAAACAAAGTCTGAATAGGTTTGAGAACCCGTACAACCATTCAAAGTCATTTCAAGTGTAATATTGTAGCAACCTGCATTTACAAATGGAAACGATACTGTATCTCCAACTATTATTGGATTACCATCTACATACCATTGAGTTAATGTAGATTGGGTTGCAAAAGTGGAGCTATTCCACATCGTAGTTGAAAGTGGAGCACAGCCTTGTAAATTACTTCCGGCAAATGAAACACTTGGAATAGGATTTACAGTAACCAACCCAGAAACTGAATTACTAGGGCATCCATTTAAGGCATAAACTGCTGAATAACTTGTTGTTATGGCTGGATTAACATTGATTATTGATGTTGTTTCTCCATTCGGTGACCATTGAAATATTCCACCAGGTAAATCAGGAGTAGCTGTCAAAGTTGTTGCATCACCATTACAAATTGTTGCATTATTAATAGTTATTTGCGGAACTGGATTAACCGTAACTGTTGCTGATGCTTGTGGACTTGAACAACCATTTAATGTATAAACTACAGTATAAGTTGTATTACTTGAAGGTGAAACAGAAATACTTGGTGTGGTTTCTCCGGTTGACCAAAGCAATGAGCCACCTGCAGGTTGAAGTGAAGCAGCAGTTAGTGTAGCGGATTGTCCTTCACAAATAATTGCATTTGTTACAGAAATAGTCGGAATTGGATTTACCACCACAGAAACGGTTAATTGAGCCAAACATCCGCTGTAATTATAAAGTACGGCATAGGGAGTAGTGACTATTGGTGAAATGGTTATAGAAGAATTTGATGTTCCATTACCCCAAAGAAATGTTCCTCCAACAGGCGTTGCACTTGCACTTAATGTAGTAAATTGACCCGTACAAATTGTATCACCAACCAGCGTAATAACAGGTAAAATATTACCTGCAATAATTACAATTGATAGGGTAGAATTACAATTGTTGGCATCTGTAATGTTTGCAGTATAGTTACCAGTAGCCAAATTATTAAAGGTGTAATTTCCTCCTATACCCGTTATTTCATCTCCCAATGGATTAAAAATTGCGTTGCCAGTTAGAATTATATTATATGGAGCAATCCCACCAGAAACGGTTATTTGAGTAGTCCCATCCGTAGAATTCTGACACAAGGTAGTAGTTTCAATACTGGATGTTTGAATTAAAGTTGGTTCTATTATTACTACACTCGACGTGTCAAAACATCCATTTTGATCAGTTACAGTTAGTTGATAACTACCAGCAATTAGTGCTGGAATGGTATAAGTTCCGCCACTTGCATTAATTTCAGTACCATTTGGATTGCCTGACATGGTTCCGGTCCAAGAAACGTCATATCCTGGTGTTCCATTTGAAGCGGTAATCAATACTGAACCATTTCCTCCATTGCATAAAATAGCAGTTGGTGTTGCTAAAAACGTCAGCGATGGTGGAGGAATTAGCGTACTTATAATCGAATCCGAACAACCATTTTGATCAATTGCAGTAACAGTATAAGTACCAGCACTTAAGTTACTTATTAAATAACTACCCCCATCTATACTTATTTCTAAGCCTGTTGGGTTATCTGACGTTGGTCCAGACCAAGACAAATCATAACCTGCAGTTCCACCTGTTGCATTAATAGAAATAATCCCATTTGTTGCTCCGTTGCATAATGGTGGTGTCAAAGTTGCTGATAAAACAATACCCAAGGGTTGAGTTAAATTAGTTAAAGCCGTTGCCAAACATCCATTAGCGTCAGTCATAGTTAAAGTATATGCGCCTGATGGAGCACCATTAACTGTGTAGGATCCGCCATCAGTATTGATTTCAGTGCCTGCCGGATTTCCAGTGTTCGGCCCAACCCAACTCATGTCATAAGGTGCGGTTCCGCCAGTTGCTGTTCCGGTTACAGTTCCATCAGAACTACCATTGCACAATGCTCCAGTATTTGCTGATGTAGCGGTTAAAAGTACGGGTTCTATTATTGTTGTTGTTGTTGTTGTTACACAGCCATTCGCATCCGTAATGGTTATGGTATATGTGCCTGCTGGCGCATTATTTACGGAGTAATTTCCTCCCGATAAAGCTATTTCTGTTCCTGCCGGGTCTCCTGTAACTGGTCCTGCCCAACTCATATCATAAGGTGCTGTTCCATCAGTTGCTGTTCCTGAAACACTTCCCGTTGTTCCTCCATTACAAAGAACTGATGAATTTACGGATGACGCACTTAAAACAATGGGCTCAATAATGGTAGATGTTACAGTTGCAATACAACCATTGAAATCAGTAACTGTAATTGTATATGTTCCGGCTGAAGCGCCCGTAACTGTGTAATTACCTCCACTTGTTCCTATTTCTGTTCCTGCTGGATCACCATTTACGGGTCCCGCCCAACTCACATTATATGCAGGTGTTCCATTTGTGGATGTTACTGTTATTGTTCCATCCGCACTACCGTTGCATAAAGCAGCCGTATTTGTCGCGCTAGCAGTTAAGGAAACGGGTTGCGATATAGTGCTTGTGGTGGTGGTGGTGCATCCATTTAAATCCGTGATTGTGATCGTATATGAACCATTAGACACACCTGTAATCGTATAATTTCCTCCACTTGAACTAATTTCTGTTCCGGCTGGATCACCATTTACTGGACCAGTCCAAGATACATTATATCCGGCGGTGCCATCAGTTGCAGTAACCGTTATTGTTCCGTCTGCACTGCCGTTACACAACGCAGGTGTATTTGTTGTTGAAGCACTCAAAGGCAAAGGCTGAGCTAAGTTGGTTGTAGTTGTTGCAGTGCAACCATTGGCATCGGTCATTGTCAATGTATAAGATCCCGCAGGAGCACCATTTACTGTGTAGGCACCGCCATCATTATTGATTTCAGTACCTGCTGGATTTCCAGTGTTAGGCCCAACCCAACTCATATCGTATGGAGAAGTCCCTCCGGTTGCTGTTCCAGTTACAGTGCCCGTTGCACCGCCACTACACAAGGCAGAAGAGTTGGTTGCTGCAGCGACTAACAATGCTGGTTGAGTAACATCGGAAGTAAATGAAAATAAACAACCTACGGCATCCGTTAGTGTAATATTATATGTTCCAGATGGGACTGATGAAATTGTAAAGTTACCACCAGAAGTAGCAATTTCATCTCCAGCGGGATTACCGGTTGCAGGTCCTGTCCAACTTACTTGATATGGCGCAACACCATTAGAAGCAGTTACATTTATGGTTCCATCAGAAGCTAAATTACACAAAGGAGCTATGAATGTTGCTGACCCCGTAACACTTGGATTGGCATTAATTGTTGTTGTTGCTGAAGTTGTACATAAATTTAAACCGGTTACTGTAATCGTGTATGTACCGGACAAAAGAGATGGAATTAAGTAATTTCCTCCATTTGTTGTAATCTCCGTTCCTGCAGGATTTCCAGTTGAAGGCCCAGTCCAAGAAACATTATATCCTGGATTTCCCGTATTTGCCACTACATTAATCGAACCATTGGATGCAGAGGCACACGCGGTATTTGTTGGCGTTAAGTTTACAGTGGGGTTCGTATTAAGCGCAACCGTTGTGGTTGCAGTTGCTGAACAACCACTATTGGTAACTGTAACAGTATAAGTTCCAACATTAGCAGCTGTAAGATTGGGTATTGTTGGGTTTTGAATATTAGAGGTAAATCCATTTGGTCCTGACCAAGTATACGTTCCACCTCCCGTAGCGTTAAGTTGGATCGTTTGTCCGGGACAATATGGTCCAGTGTTTGTTGCAGTAATTCCCGGTAAAGTGGAAACAGTAATGGTGATAAATCCATTATTTGCATTACCCCCTGCTGCACAGGTGCCACCCGCAGGAACAAGAGACGATCCGCCGCCGCCGCCGCCGCCGCCATTCGCTCCAGTACAACATCCATCATTACCACCGCCGCCGCCGCCATAAAATCCGCCGCCACCACCACCACCGGATGCCGTTTGCCAATAACCGCCTTGTCCACCTTGACCAAGTGTACCTGGAGATCCTCCAGGAGGTGTTCCCGCCCAAGGCGTACCTCCATTTCCGCCAGCAGTTTGAGTTCCACCACCCCCAGCAACTCCAAATGTGTTACACCCTGCTGCACCATTATTACAATTTGCTGCACCGCCACACACGGGAGAAGAACCTCCTCCTCTACCTCCTCCTCCTCCTGCAACAATCACACGATTGGCTAGGGCTGTACCTCCTATACGGATATCACTTGCACCACCACCGCCCCAAGAGCGATAAGTTGCTGAACCTGTAGAATTATGTCCTGTTCCGCCTCCATTCCATCCACCAGAATTCGACCCTTGAGAACCCATTCCACCTACACGGATGTACAAGATTTGACCGGGCGTTACAGAATAACAATTTTTTGTAATTGTTGCACCATTTCCCCCATTAGCACCACCACCCTTTGCTCCGGCAACAACAAAAGTCACACTTGTAACTCCAGCAGGCACCGTCCATTGCTGTTGAACGCCCGTGAAATTAAATGTAAAGGTCTGGCAGAAACTTTTAGAAAAAAGAAAGAGAAAACAAAAAATTATGGTGAGTCGAATCATTTTGAGCAAATTAAAAACGTTCAATCTGTCAAATTTACAACAAGAATATTAAATTAATATAATGAAATAATAATCAAAGTGCTACGAATATTCATTAATAAGTCTAAAAAAATCTTTAATTATCATTGGTCATAAATAACGCGCAAACAATTTTCAAAATCACGGTGACGATTGTATTGGATGTAGACACATGATGTTGTATTCTATTGACCATGATTTTAAAAAGAACCTATAGTGACATTGGAATCAATAAAAATTCAAGGTAATATTTTGAGTGATTAGCGAGCTATTTGGAATCACAATTTTTGATTGATTAAAACTTGGTGGGCCAAATGAACCCATTGCATTGTTTGAAAACGCAAATCCTTCGGTTGGAATATTTAACCAATTCTGATCAATTTGTTGATTATTGTTCTCGTCGTGGAATATACCAAAAGCATACGTGCCGGCGGGCAAACTATCAATTTCGATGGTCATACTAGTTGCTGTAGGGGTCAAAAATAACTCTCTGTAGGCTTGGTTCGGATCATTGAAACTTGCTTCTGAGTTATATAACGCCACATTTATTTTTCCATTGAGGTTTTGCATTCCCGAAAGATTGATGACTATTTTAGAAAGGGTATCTACATTGGTAGATGTGCTATCTTCTGGAATGACAACAACGGGTGGTTGAGGTGTTGGATTTTTCTTTTTACAAGACAAAATCGTAATTGAAACAAGGACAAAAAATACGCTAATAGCTATTTTATTTATTTTCATACTGGGTTTAATTGATAACTAAATTAGCTAATTAACGCACAAAAAACTCCAAATCTCAAAAAAATCAGCCTCTTTTGATAAAATGAAGGTTAAAAGTTGTTCGCTCGGCTGCTGAATTAATTGTTATGTGACCACCATGATTTTCAATAATCGATTTTACAATACTCAACCCCAAACCACGGTGAATTGACTTGTCTTTTGTTGAGAAAAACCGGTCGAAAATACGTGGAAGAACATCATCAGATATTTTAGCACCATTATTGGAAAAAGATAGAATTTCATAGCCTTCGGTGGATTGATGAGTTATCTCTAAAATTCGTGTACCCGAAATCTCAGTGAGTGCCTCAGACATGTTCTGAATCAATTGATTAGTCAATTGTATAAATTGATTTTGATCTACGTACAAGAACTGATTTGGCTCAATGGTTAGGTGGACGTGAATAGTTCGTTTTGTCAATTTTTCATCCAATTCAATTACCTTTTTAATGGTATCATACAAACTAGTTTTCTCTATCGTTCTAATGTTTAGGTGATTATCTGATAAATCATTCAATTCCATGACTACTTTGTTAGACGATTTAACGGCAGCCGTTACCGCGGAGTTGATAATGAATGATTTTCTCATCCAATCCAAAAATGCGAATACTTCAAGTGATAGATTTGTTTGAAGTAATTCAGTGATGAATTCCTTGGAATCATTTTGTAAATTCCATTCAGCCAGCTCATGTGCTAATTTTTCATTTTTCTCCAGTGAAAATGCTGAGCTTTGAATTAGATCCGCCAAAAGAACTTGTTCTTGTTTTCTTTTTAGCCGTCCACTCAAATTTTCGCGCTGCTCCAAAATAAATGGTTGCCACTTTGATATAAACAGTTGATCTTTCTCTGAAAACAAGTGAAGAGATTGTTGCTTTTGACGTTCAATTAACTCTTTCATTTCACCATTTCCGGCATGGATAATTCCTAGTGGGGTATTTAACTCATGTGCAACAGTAGCAATTGTTTGCGAGAAAATTGATTGCTTTTCTAAGTTTGCAATTTGATTGTTTAATGTTTGATTTTGAGTTACAATAAAATTAATTTTTCTCTGTGATTGGTATTTTAAATAGATCAGGTATGAAACCACCAAAAGTGAAAGTATAAGTATTATACCGATCCAAAAGAGTTTGTTTATTCTTTCATTTTGTTTTTCAAGTTCCAATTGCTTTAACGCTTCCTTTTTCTTATTATTAATTTCTTCGATTTGGTATTTATTTTCCAGTTCTTTTCGGATAAACACTTTTGATTTTTCAATATTGAATAAACTATCCTTTAAACCCTGGTAGTTTTTGTAATGAAAAAATGCTCGTTCTGAATTTCCCTTTTTATCATAAATCAAACTTAAAATTTGGTGTGCATCACGCTTAATGTGAATCAAATCATACTTTTGACCAATTTCAAGTGCTTTTTCTGCTTGACTTTGAGCTTCAGCTAATTTATTTTCATTCACTAAAATGGTAGCTTTCACGATGCGCCCACTACTAACTCCCTCATTATCTTGGTTTTCGCTTCTAATTTGGATACTTGTATCAATATGAGAGAGGGCCAAAGCGTACTTTTTCTGAGCATTATAAATTTCAGCTAAATGATATTGTATTTCAGCAATTCGATACTTAATACCTATTTTTTGTGCTATTTTTTGTGCTTTAAACTGATAATATAATGCCTTATCGTATTTTCCTTCTATGAAATAAATATCTCCTATGTTGGTCAATCTTCCGCTAATACATTGTTGATCTCCTATTTCTTCACAGATTTTCAGACTTTTATTTTCATATTCGAATCGCTTTTCTTTATCACCAAGCTCAGTATATACTTTGTTCATATTTAAATATGAATTGGCTAACCCACGTTTGTCTCCCAATTCTGAGCGAATAATAATACTTTCATTAATTAAATCTATCGCTTCTGCATATTTACCTAAGTGCGAGTATGCAAGCCCAATAAATGAGGATGTTGCCGCCATATTGATTTTATCATTCAGTTTTTCACTCAGCACTTTTGACTTCAGAAGTAGTTGGGTTGCCTCCTCATGTTTACCAATTTCTGATAAAAAAACACCTTTAAAATAATAAGACGAAGCGAGCATGAATTGATCAGATGACTCCAGTGAAAGTTTAAGTGCTTCATTTACCAATTGCAAGGCTAAATTATTATCGCCTTTGGCAGAGACCGCTTTAGCTTTATAATTCAGCGCCCGAATATAATACCCATTTGTTTTTTGGGTGGAAAGTTCATTCAACACAGAATCACACAACCGAATGGAATAGTCGTAATTACTTTGTACATATAAAATGGACGATAAATACGTTTTTATAGCTGGCGAAATACTTTTCACCCTTCTAAGCTTGGATATTATTCGTTCAGATTTTTCATAATTTCCGCGAATAATCTGTTCGTGAATTTGTTGTAATCGCGAATGATATTGAACATCACCACAATTTTTTGTGATGACATACTTGTATTCGGCTTCATTTATTTTTTGTGCAGAAATTCTAGACAGACAAAATAAACTGAAAAAAACAATTACTCTATATGTTGTCTTAATTTTCATTTATTTTCGCAAAAGTAACTACAATTATCAACCTCAACAAAAAAATCAAAAATCAAAGAGAAAAAAAGTATAATTTCCTGTAAGGGAAATAGTTAGAATTGATTTAATAGCCTGAGTTCGATTATTAAAAACAAAGTCAACAGTAATTTAAAGACTTTGTTACAAGGCCTATTTTATAAGGGATAACGTTTTATCACGTTAAAAGCGAAGGTAACAAGGTGTTAAAATAAGCCGATAATACGCGATTTCACCCTAAGATCTGCATAAACCCAAAATCAGCTTCCACGATCCTCATTGGGTATTTCAGTTTTTGTTGTGCTAAATAGGGTACAACATTTAGAGGGTTGTTAAAAACACGTAAGACTAAAATTACATGTAACTCGCCTACGGCAACACATCCACCACACAGCGGACAGAAAACCCATTGCCTTTGGCGTTTAAGATACTTTCAGCTAAGCCATCCATATCATCGATCAAATAATCGACATCGTAAGCCAACCCCATTCGATGTGCATGTTCTGAATTGGTATCGTTATTGATGGATGACCTTGTCCAAAAATTAGTGTATTTTCCTTTGCTCTTCCCATCCAACCAATTGGCGGAAGCATCTAAATAAATGTATCGGCTGCCCACTGGTTTTGCATTGAAAGTATTAGCTGGATCTGCAATAACATGTTGACTAGTTTCCCAACCGGTTTTTGATTTCAGTATTCCTCCTGCAGATTCTATTCCCCCCAAATTTTTCGCAAGCGCTGACCATTCTCCGAAACTTGGAATGTGTGTTCCTGATGGAGCCAATCCTCTTTTGTCCGAAACAGCATACCAGTTGTATAAAATTGTAGTCATATCAACGCCCGTTTCGTCGGCATAATAACACCAAGCGGCAATTCTGTTGGCTGCCGCATACTTCCACTCTTCTTGAGACTGAGCCTGCATGATTTTCTCTCCATTCTTAAACCGTTTTACGGCCAAATTGGTAGTCATCCATTGGGAACCTTTGATGGTTGCAATTGAATACGATTTACCATCTCCATCAGTTAGTTTTTGTCCAAAAAAGGGATTAGATACCATCACCAACCAAACAAGTGCAATTTTTACTAATTTCATACCTTCAATTTAAACTCATTAACTGCATTGATGAAAAAAGTTACTCGGAATATTTATTTTACTTGGTTCTGTTTGGTGATTTGTGCAAGCGCAAATATTATAGGTCAAATTCCACATATGGATGTAACACACTATAGATTT
>CAIUSK010000455.1 GCA_903901805.1 uncultured Flavobacteriales bacterium | reverse complement strand
TCCGGTATTAATAGAAGGGTTTTCTACGGGTCCAGCACTAGTTCGAATGCCTGGATTATAATATTTTGGTTTAAAATTAAGTGGGACAGAGAAAGCTAAATAACTTGTTCGTGGCGCATCTGCCACTCCTAACCATTGCCATCTTCCTGCAAGTGTAACATCAATAAAATCATAGATACCTGCTGCAGCAGGGTTAGCCATAAACTGATTTCGCTGAAATTGAGAGTATTGAGGAATCTGCTGAGCCCAAAAAGAAAATGACAGGAATGATAAAATAAATAATATATGTTGTTTCATTATTAATTTTTTATTAGTGTAACTATTCCACTCTTGCTTGCAGTGACATTATCATTAAACTCAATGATAAAATAATAAGATCCTACTGGCATTTTTTCGTTATTATATGTTCCATCCCAAGAATTAGTTTCATATTGTCCTTCCTTTGATTGAAAAATAAGATTTCCCCATCTATTGAAGATTGTTACAACATTTTTTGGATATATCTGATCAATATTACCCAGAACCCATGTTTCATTTGTCTGATCATTGTCTGGAGTAAATGCTGTTGGTATAATGATGTCGCACTCTTCAACTATAATAGCAACACTGGCAAAAGGTCCCTCGCAGTTGTTTAATGTTTGTGAAACGTTGTATACAGTAGTTCCAAGATTCATGCTAGGAATGAAGGTTGATTCATTTCCGAGTATATTTCCAAGCTCATCATACCAAGTGTATGTTCCTAATCCTGAAACTGTTAAATCAATCGGCGTAGCATTATAACAATAGGTTGTATCTGTTCCGGCAATTGGGGCATCAGGAATTTGATTAATTGTGATTGTTTGCGCAGTTGATGAAATACTGTTTGAACAATTTAAATCAGTTACACTTAACAGCACATAAACGCCCTCAGTATTACCTAAATTGATGTTTTCCGTTGAACTGGTTAATGGAGTTTGTAATACACCATCGAGCGAGTAATACAAAGTATAATCTGGCGTACCATTGACGGTAGCAATTACATCCTCGATTACATCACCTTGACAATAAGTAGAACCTCCTGTGAATGAAACTAAGGTAGGTAAAGAATTAATGGTCACTGTAAAAGATTCTTCATCTGAACAAGTGCCATTCGCATCATAGATATAAACTGTTTGTAAACTTGTAATAGGACCACTAAGTACTGATCCGCCACTAGTTTGAGCATTTGTAAAATAAGCTTGCGAGCCGCTTAAGTTTGTACCTAAAATTGTTGGAAGTGAATAGCTTTGACATGCATTCTGATCTCCTGGATTTACAATTGAAGGAGTTGTAATTATATTGATTTGAAAAGACTCTTCACTCGTACAAGATCCATTTTGATCGTAGATATAAACAGTAGTACTTATTGAAATGACATCTCCAATGTTTAATTGATTACCTTGACCCCCAGTTTGTGTCCAATAAGTTGGCGAGAAAATATTTGTTCCGGAGAACGTTCCTAAAGTATAACTATCACAAACTGTTTGAGTTCCAGGGTTAGTTATTGAAGGAATACTGGTCAAACTTATAGTGAATGGCTCGGTTGTCGTACACGCACCATTTGCATCAAACGCATACAAGGTGATAACGGTATCCGGTTCAAATAAGGTTCCTTCACTTACAATTCCACCTCCACCGTTCGCTTGTGTATAATATTGTGCATTAATTAAGGAAGTCCCAGTTATTAATGGAAGCGTATATGAACTTCCACATAGTGAAACATCAGCAATCGGATTTAAAATCGGAGCTCCAGGGTTAATCAGAGTTGCTGAAACCACTGTACTTTGACACCCTGTTGAAGAGTTTGTGAAGGTCACATCATATGCTCCTGCTGAAAGATTGTTAATGGAATAATTAGCGTTCATCGGCCCACTCGTTCCCGTTGTAATTCCCGTCCAGAAAACTGTACCGGGAGCTCCTGTATTAACTGTAATTGTACCATCTGAACCGTTGCATGAACTTGGATCAGTTGGTGTCAGTGTGATTACAGGTGTTGGATTTATGGAAATAGTGAACGTTAAAGGAGCACTTGTACATCCGTTCAAGGTTGCTGTTGCTGAAATCGTTCCAGTAATAGCATTTGCAGTATTGTTTGATGCTAAATTAAATGGTGTAATTTGATTATTTCCTGAGGTTGCAAGTCCGATTGCCGAATTGGAGTTAATCCACGTAAAAGTAGCACCAGCTGGTACACTCACAAAATCCGCTGGGTCAGCCGATGCACCAGGACATCCACTAACATTACTTATCGCATTAATGGTTGGAGTTGGTAGAACTGTAATCGTAAATGAAGAACTTGAACCAGTACATCCGTTTAAAGTTGGTATTATAGAAATGGTTCCAACTATATTAGTATTTGTTGTATTTGCAGGAGCGGTGTAGGTGGCAATTTGTCCGTTTCCTACACTTGCAATTCCTACTGCGATATTGTCATTTGTCCAGGAGAAAGTAGCTCCAGCAGGAGTACTTGTGAAATCGGTTGGATTAATGGAACTTCCTGGGCAACCTGAAACAATACTTAATGGATTAATTGAAGGAATTTCGTTAATGGTTATGGTAAATGGTTCTTCGTCGGAACATGCCCCAT
>CAIUSK010000454.1 GCA_903901805.1 uncultured Flavobacteriales bacterium | reverse complement strand
ATATCGATCATTTGCAATTTATCCAATTTCTTTCCATTACTTTCTTCTATATGCAAAGCTCCGGCTAACTTTTGAAATGTAATAAAAGATATACTAATCCCAGCATAAGTTCCACTTTCAGCATTATAACCTGCCAAGAAATTTCCTGCTGAACGAGAAGTTGCATATTTACCATTTAATAATCCACCTACATTAGGATAATCCTTTTTAATATCGAATAAACCACCACCTCGCGAAGCCATTGCAATTTCAATTAAATCCATATCGTCCGCTTTAGAGTGCATTCTTGAAACAATTGGGTCAAAAGATTTTCCTAATTGAAGTTTGTAATTTGTCATCGTCTTTCCTGTTTCAGGGCTTACAAATTCATCCCAATATTCTGTTTTTCCAACCTTTTTCCCACCGCTTGATGTTCCATATTTGTCGGCTCGTCTTGTCAACATATATTCTGTTGGCTTTCCTCCATCTGCATTTCTTGAGTGCTGATATACTCCATTATCACCATCATTAAATACAGCAATGACTTTACCCTCATCGTCCAAATGAGTAGATGGTGGCTTCATATCAACAGCATTTCTGCCATCCGGGTCCTTAAATCTCAACGGATTGTTATTGAATGTAGAGTATAATGATTGCCAAGGAATAAAAACAGGATCTAAATTAAAACGTCTTCCAGCACGCGGGTCATACTCCCAAAATGTTGATGTATAGTGCGTTCCTGGTAAACTTTTGACCTCTCGAACTTCCTCTTGTCCTTGGAAGGAGTATCTGTACCCCATTTTTTGCATGCTTCGCCCGTCAAGCAATACGCCGAAAGGGCTGTAATCACTGGCACTTTGCATGCAGACCCCTGACGCCGTTTTATTACCGTAAGCATACTGATATGCAGGTAGTTGAGAACTGGTGGATTGCCTAAAATGCGTCATATTTATACAAATATAAGTATAAAAACGGGCTTTTTTTTGAGGGTAAACCCCCATTTTTATAGGGGTTTTTATTGTTTTTTGGAAAGCTCTGTTCGTTAGTCTAATCAATGTATTTTATTCTCCACTTTACGTTTTTGTTTCAATACTACTTTCGTAAAAAACATATTCCCTCATTTACTTATTCATTTAGTTACATCCAAATCACCTGGTTTTTGTCACAATTATTTGTATTTTTGTGACATGAAAGATTCTATTAACAAGCAAATTGAAAAAATTATTCATCAATCAAAAGAAGGTACTATTTTTTTAACCTCCGACTTTAAGGATATTGGGACAACAACTGCAATAAGAAAATCCTTATCAAGATTTGTTGAATTGAGAATAATTGATCGAATGGGTAAAGGAATTTATGTTAAACCTAAACAGCACAAAATTTTTGGTAAAATACTTCCTTCTTTAGAAGAGGTCGCTTTAATCTTGGCAGGAAAGGAACATGTAAAAATAATGCCCACCGGACAATATGCATTGAATAAAGTTGGATTATCAAACCAAGTTCCGATGAAATTCGTTTTCTTAACGAATGGAACCTTTAAAAAAATACAATTTGGAAAAACAGAATTGATATTTAAACCTACAACGAGCAAAAAATTAGCAATGATTGGTGAAATTACCAGTCTTTTATTTTTAGGACTAGAAGAACTGGACTTGGAAAAATTGACAGCACCTGAAATGGAAAAAATAAAAGATCTACTTGAAAAAGCAGACCCTGAAATGTTAAAACATGATCTTCGCCTGACACCTTCAAGAGTAAGTGACTTCTTGAATAAATCATTTTTAAACTTAAAACTATGATTGGCTGGATAAAAAATTTAGACGAACAAGCAAGAAGAATTTCAATAACAGAAGCGTCAAGATTATCAGGAATAACCTCCAAGGCAATTGAAAAAGATTGGTGGGTTACACTTACTCTAAAAATCCTTTTTGAATCCAAATACGCCACCTATTTTGCATTTAAAGGCGGGACTTCCTTGAGTAAAGGATGGAGCATCATAAACCGGTTTTCAGAAGACATTGATATCGCATTGGATTCGGAGGCATTCGGAATTGGATTTAACGAACAACCGTCAAAGAATTTTGTGGAGCAACTGAGAAGGGCTGGATGTTCTTTTACAAGTAATATACTACTGAATGAATTAAAAAGTGATTTTGCTAAGTATCAGATTACTCAAAACAATTTTTCAATTGAAGCTGAACAAGTTAAGAGTGATATGCCCGATACAGATCCTCAGACAATCTACGTAAATTATAAATCACTATTTGATCCAAATCCGTATTTACCGGATAGAGTAAAAATTGAATTTAGTGTCCGATCAAAAATAGAGACTTATGAAATAAGGGAAATGAGTTCATTATTAAACGAGAATTTTCCCAATCCGAGATATGAAGAGGGCTTCATAAAAGTTTTAACGATCAAACCACAACGAACGTTAATTGAAAAAATTCTTCTGCTACATGAGGAATATAATCGCAATGATATTTCTAAAATGAGAACCTACAGAATGTCCCGCCATTACTATGATCTGTATATGATTTATAGAAAATCCCCCTTTGGAGAAATACTTAAAAACACTGATTTTATTCAAGAAGTGATAAATCATAGGAGACTCTATTCAAGATTACGAAACTTCAACTATAACTCACTTCAAATTGGTAAAATCTCTCTCATTCCTTCAATTGAAATGATTACAGCTCTGGAAAATGACTATCAGGAAATGAGCAATGAAATGATTTATGGAGAAAAACCTACATTTCAAGAGATACTTCAAGTGATTAAAGAAATTGAAGATGCTTTTAATCAGAATTGATTGTTTAATCAGTTAGCTTATATTTCTTAATTAATTTAGCTGTTTTTAGGTGGTCAATATAATCCGTTTTTGGATGGTCAACATGAGCGGTTTTTCCAGATTACCGGATTATGTAAAATTTCAGAAAATAGTACCAATAAAACTAGGTTGTGGGTACTGTTTAATTTGGGGTTATTAAAATTCCTTTTCTGTGGCTTTGATTGGGAGGATAAATACGGCCTATCCATTTT
>CAIUSK010000453.1 GCA_903901805.1 uncultured Flavobacteriales bacterium | reverse complement strand
AGTTTTATTGCCTTTTCGTTTGTTAGTAACTGGAGTAGGGATGGGGCCAGGAATGTTTGATATAGCCTCATTTTTAGGGGAACAAGAAGTTATTGATCGGATGAATGCTGGATTGAAATTTATTGATTCAACCGCAAAATGAAACAGCTTATTTTTGTTTCGGGAATAAAAGTGTATGCTTTTCACGGTTGTTTGCCCGAGGAGACTAAAATTGGAGGGCATTATCGAGTGGATATCAAAATGGAAACCGATTTTACCCAAGCTGCTCTTCAGGATGACTTGACTCAAACGATTGATTATGTTGTAGTAAATCAAATTGTTGAGTCAGAAATGGCTCTCCCATCAAAATTGATTGAACATGTGGGCATGCGGATATACAAAAACATCAAAGCTACTTTTGAAACGTGCTCTAAATTAGAAGTTTTAATAAATAAAATTTCACCTCCAATAAACGGGGATGTTGATTCTGTTGCAATATCACTGTCAGATTTTGATTAAATAATAGTGGATGCTTGATATATTCTTAGCTCATCCCATGTAATCTGATTTCCAACTTGTGCTTTAATTTGAGAAAGTGAATTTCCGTTAACTTGTTGAAGAATGGATTGTATTTCTGAAATCCGTTGAGCATTCATTACCTCTGAAATAGTTACTTTTTCTGCTCTAATTAATTGCGTAATATGGCTATAGATCGTTGACTCAGATAGTTGTCTCGAAAGCGAAATTTCTTCTAATTTCATTCCCGAACGTATCATTTCTAAGGTTGTTTCAATAGTGCTTAGTTTGGTTTTCTTTTCAGTTGATTTTTTTGTTAATATTTTGGTCTCAAAATCGATTGTATCTAAAACTAACTTAGTTTTTTTGTTTTTTTGGCGCAGAAGCTGTTGCACGGCGCTTATTTTTGATATTTGGTAATTTTCAATCTCTGGAATTTTGAAAAGTGATTGAGTAATCTCTACACCAAAAGTGATTTTCTCCATCAATATTCGTGTTTTTTTCAATTCAATGATTTTACTAAAAAGCATCTCCGTAATCTCTTCTAATTCGTCGGTGAATTGTTTCGTCTTTTTTACTTGTTTCAGTTCACCAATTTTGAAATAAAATTGTCCTAGAATGTCATCGAAAATAGTAAAGAAATAATTGTAGGCAGCGATTGTCCGTTCATGTATAAATGGTAAATCAGTACCCTGTTGGAATAACTTATCAATCTGTTTTCTGAATTTGTATGAATCTTCTTGCGTTTTGGACAGGCTACTCACTATTCCTTTCATCCAATCCATATTTTTTGCTTTTTCAGATTTACTTATGGCGCCGGAATAACTGGCGGAGTGAACACTAATGGATTCAACCAAGGAATACCAATCAAATGTTTTTTGCAATCTCTGCCAAAGGTATTTTGTTGTGTCTTGTTGTAATTCAAAATTTAATTGAGATAAGTTGGTTTCATGGGAGGTGAAATCAATTAATTGTTGATCAACTGAAATTGCTTTATTTATGATGGGAGAAAGTAGTTTTAAGCCATTTAAGGATCTCAAGCGAGAAAAAGCAACATATGCCTGTCCTGGAGCAAAAACATCGACAACATCAAGTATTGCTTTGTCGAATGTTAGACCTTGACTTTTGTGAACGGTAATTGCCCAAGCGAGTTTTAAAGGGTATTGAACGTAAGATCCAACTACTTCTTCTGTTATTTCTTGGGTTGATTCATTTAAGGAATACTTTATATTGGACCATTCATATTTTTCTACCGTGATTTTTTTGTTTTCATCCGGGAAAAGAACCGTTACTTCATAATCACTAAGAAAAACAATTTCTCCAATTTTGCCGTTATAATAGTTTTTCTCAAATCCTATGTCATTTTTGGTAAACATAACCTGAGCTCCTATCTTAAGTTCTAGTTGGTGATCGATGGGATAAATATGTTCGGGAAATTCACCTGTAATCTCTGCCGTATAAAAATAAGATTTGGTTGTGTTTTTTTTAAGTTCTTTGGCATTTATTTCATCAGCCCTAACATTATGGGTGGACAAAGTAATGTAGCCATTTTTGTCAAAACTAGAAATATCACTTATTACTTTCTCATTCAGAAGTGAAATGTGTTCTTCGCTTATATAATTATGCCTTAAATTATTTAATAAATCGATGAATTGATTGTCTTGCTGTCTGAAAATAGTAGTTAATTCAATTGTCAAAGGTGGATTTGAACTCAAAACATGGGAGTTAAAAAAATAAACTCCTTTGTAGTAATTCCGTAATAAATTCCATTCATCATTTTTTACGACCGGTGGAAGTTGGAGTAAATCACCAATAAATAAGACTTGAATACCTCCAAATGGTTCGTTGTTTCTGCGTACAATTTTCAGCATCCAATCAATCGCATCCATCAAGTCGGCTCGTAACATACTCACTTCGTCGATAATGAGTAATTCTAAGTTTCTAATTAGAGCGATGCGTCTTTTGTTCATCTTAAAATGACGCTTCAAGGATGTTTTATTCTCGTGTTTTATATGAAAACTATCATTGGGTGAAGAGTTTTCTGGGATGAATGCTCCAAATGGAAGCTGAAAAAAAGAATGAATTGTAACTCCTCCTGCATTTAATGCTGCAATTCCGGTTGGCGCAACAATAACTGTGTTTTTTTGAGTTGAATCTACAATTTTTTTTAATAAAGTTGTTTTTCCAGTGCCTGCTTTTCCTGTAAGGAAAATAGTTCTATTTGTTTGATTAACAAATAATTCGGTGAGTTTAATACTTGAGTTTGAGTCTTCCGTGTTCTTCATACTTTAAGTTAAGCATAAAAAATGAGATGGAAGTTTTATGAAAAAAAAAATAGTCACTCAATTGAGTGACTATTTCATAAGTTCTTAAGAAAGAATATAGATTATTTCTTTTTCTCTTCAGCTTTTACTTCAGCTTTAGCTTCAGCAGTAGCGTTTTCTGTAGCTGGAGCTTCCTCTACTACTGGCGCTTCTTCAACTGTTGCTTCAACTGTTGCGTTTTCTGATGCATCTTTTTTACCACCACAAGAAACTAATACTGTACTTGTAGCTAAAACTACTGCTAATGTTAAAAATACTTTTTTCATTTTAATTGAAATTAAGGGTTAATATTATTTTTCGAGACAAAAGTATCTGTATAATT
>CAIUSK010000452.1 GCA_903901805.1 uncultured Flavobacteriales bacterium | reverse complement strand
CCGTAATTGGGTACTTGTGGATCTTCGTGTAGTGTTTTACCCAAACCATGTCCAACTAAATCACGCACAACACCGTAACCATGTTTTTCGGCGTGTTGCTGAATAACGAATCCAATATCTCCAACACGGTTTCCTACATGGCAATTTTCAATACCAAGATACAAGCATTCTTTTGTAACCTCTAACAATTTTTTTACCTCCGGTTTAACATCTCCCACTTCGAAAGTAAAAGCATGATCACCGTAATATCCCTTATAAATAGAACCACAATCAACAGAAACCACATCACCCGACTGAAATTTTCGCTCCGTAGGTAAACCATGAACTACTTGTTCATTGACAGAAATAAGCAATGTACTAGGACAACCATACAATCCTTTAAATCCAGGTTTTGCATTTTGTGAAAGGATATATTCTTCTGCCAAACGATCCAATTCTTTGGGTGTTTGACCTTCATAGATATGTTTCGCAATAATTCCCAACGTTCTACTCACAATTTGAGCAGCTTCACGCATTATTTCAATTTCTTGTATCGTTTTGTACTTTATCATATAATGCTTTGTAAACAAGGTAAATACCGGCTAAAACGAGAGGAATACTCAACATTTGACCTGTATTTATTGGTAGTTGAAAGTCTCGCGCTGTTTGACCTAGTTTAATGAATTCTACTAAAAATCGCGCACCAAAAATCAGAATTAAAAACGAACCAAAAACAAGTCCTGGCTTAAGATAACCTTTCTTTTTCCAATACAAAAAATAGAGAAATCCAAACGAAAACAAATAAGCAATTGCTTCATATAATTGAGCTGGATGCCGTGGTGTAGGGTCAAACATGTTTGTTGCCTCATCATAATACATGGAAAAGCTAAAGGCCCAAGGCAGATTAGATATATCTCCCACTATTTCATGATTCACTAAATTTCCTAAACGGATGAAACAACCTGCAATGGCAATTGGGGCTGCAATTCGATCCAAAATCCATAAATACGGTTTGTGAACTACATTTCGGGAATAATACCAAAGTGCTAGTAATATTGCAACAGCAGCACCATGACTGGCCAATCCACCTTCCCATACTTTGATAATTGACTCAGGATGAGAAAAATAACCTTCTATTAAACGACCGCTTTCATCCACATAATCCCAATAAGGCCCATAGAAAAACACATGTCCGAGTCGTGCGCCTACAATTATTGAAATAACCATAAACATAACAAGACTATCCAACTTTTTGTCGTCAATTTGCTCTTTTTTAAACATGCGTTTGATGACAAAATAGCCTATAATCAACCCTGTTACGAATAGTAAACCGTATAAATTAGGAGTCCTCCACCCATCTATAATTTCGGGAGATACATCCCATTTAATAACTAAATTCACTTAAATTGTGCTTTGATTTATCAAAGATATTGGTTTTTCTTGGTTTAATTTGAATTTCAACTTGGGAGACCTACCTTTTTTGAAAATTTTATTACTGTTGTCTTTTCCTTTTCTTAATTCTTTTTGTTCTTCCAAGGATAAATGTATTATGGTTAAGCATTCACTTGAACAGCAATTTTCCATTTTACTTTTACACGTATCACATTGTATAAATAATAAATGACAAGCTTCATTGGCGCAATTAGTATGAACATCTGCAGGATCTCCACATTGATGACATACGGCGATAATATCATCAGAAATACGCTCTCCTCTGCGTTCATCAAAAACGAAATTCTTACCTATAAATTTATTTTCCAACCCCTCATTCTTGCAATCGTTCGCATACTTAATAATACCACCTTCCAATTGATGAACATGTTTAAAACCTCGATGTTTGAACCAAGCTGAAGCTTTTTCACAACGAATTCCCCCTGTACAATACATGACCAAATTTTTGTCCTCTTTCCCTTTCAAAAAAGTATCTTCAATGTAGGGTAATGATTCTCTAAATGTATCAACATCGGGTAAAATCGCTCCCTTGAAATGACCCACTTCTGATTCGTAGTGGTTGCGAAAATCAACTAAAATAGTATCTGGCTGAGAAATTAATTCATTGAATTCATTGGCTTTTAGATGCTTCCCCTTATTTGTAACATCAAAAGTCTCATCATTTAAACCATCCGCCACAATTTTTGGGCGCACCTTTATTTTCAATTTCAAAAAAGGATATTCAGATTCAGAATCATCTATGGCATAGTTTAGTCTAACACCTTTCAGAAAGTCGATTGTATTAAGCTCTTCAATAAATGAATTTAAATTTTTATGAGGCACTGCTATCTGAGCGTTAATGCCTTCGCTGGCAATATATGTTCGTCCGATTACGTCTAAATTTGACCACATTTGAAAGAGGTGATCTCTGAAAAGATGAGGATTTTCAATTTTTGCGTACTGATAAAATGAAATAGTGACGAATTTGTGGCCACTATGACGCAATTTTTCTTCTAAATCCTCTTTGCTTAGGGTATTCCACAGGTGCATACTATGTTTTTTAAGTTAAGAGTGTTGCAAAAGTATGGAAAAAACGACTAATTATGGAAACTAAAAGTTAATTTACTTCACTAATTGCTTCCAATTCTTCCATTTATAAATTTTTGATAGAAAAAGCAGCAATAATGGCTGAATTATTATCAAAGTAACAATTGAATCAAGACCAAACGAGGGTGATGAAGTATCGATAAAAACGGCATCTGTTTGAAATGCCTGCCAATTATTTGTAATCATCAATGCCGTAAAAACATTATTAGCAGCGTGATATCCCATTGATAATTCCATTCCATCATCCATAAT
>CAIUSK010000451.1 GCA_903901805.1 uncultured Flavobacteriales bacterium | reverse complement strand
TTCTCGATCTAATTAGTGGTGTTATGAATTTCATATAACTAGTTTAGTTGATTGTACGTCACCAAATTTCACCTTTGTTTTTCTCAATGATTTTCTTCAAAAAGATTTCATCAGTTTGATAGTTTGGGGTGAAATTAAGTTTTATTGGTATATTTTTCTTGATACTATGCTCAATAAGTGGTTCAAGTTCTGATACTGAATCAAATAAAAATGATCTATTTGCAAAAAATAATGAATTGATTTTTTTTAGTGAAAAATGTAGGATAACATACGGTCTATTATAAGGCTCTTTCCGTTTTCTTACCTCGATTAGAGTGATTTTTTGATAATCAAAACAGTATTTTTTAACTAAAAATTGAGGTCTGAAAATATAATTTTTACAGACAATATCTGCGTAGAATTCTATTTTTTTTGTCTTTAAACCTACAATTCCTATAATAACACCCATGAAAATAGTGAAGTACAGATCAAAAGGGGATATAATCAAAATAAAACCGTAGGTCAGTATAAGTAGTATAATCCAAAGATACCAGGGTTTTGATTCATAAATTTTCATAGCTGGTTTTATACGTTATCTAGTCATAGTCATAAAATTAACTAAAGATACTTTCACCATGCTAAATCATCAATGATTTCCTCATTAAAAGTTCCATTCTCGTGGAATTTCAATACTTGGTACTTATGTTTTCGTTTATTCTTTGTCTGAATAGGTTTATGTATTTGATAAATAAATTGGTTGTTTTTTATCCAAATCCAAAATTTCTCGTTCGGACTATTTTGGGCTATTTCTATTATTGTTCTTTGGAAATCTAAAATTGTATCCATTTCAATACTAGCTTTTTTTAAATCTTTTAAAGTGAATTTTAGAAACGACAAATCATAATTCGAATTTGGAATGGAGAAATAATATTTCCGGCTATTTGAATATCTTAATATCTTCAGTGGTACGCAATATTTGTTCTTTGAATAATCATTTTTAATTGAGTAGCAGAAAATTTCTTTTTTGTTTTCATAGACTTTATGCTGGAATCTTTGGTTATGAATATTACAAGACAACAAAATAAAACAAGCTGTCACCAAAGAAATAATTGTTTTGATTTTACTATTTACCATTCTCCCAAATTGTTTTTCGCTCTTTTCCTCAGTTGATAATTGATTCAATTTATCAAACAAATATAAGTATAAAAACGGGCTTTTTGTTAAGGGTAAACCCTTCATTTTCTTGGGGGTATAGGTTTTTTGAAACGCTAAAAATATGCGAAATGTTATTATCAAAATACGCAACTACATCCAAGAACCCATGGCTGAGATTGTAGGTTTTCTACTATTTTTAGAAAAGATAACCAATAAAACTAGGTTGTGGGTACTATTTATTTAAGCGCGCTGTAATTTTTGGTTTCAGAGGCGGTAATGAGCAGGACAGTTTATATAGACGACAGCTTAATAATTATCATATTGTGTGATTGAAAAAGTACCAGTGTCCTTCAAATAATTCACGGATATTAAGTAATCACAATTTTTCTGAAAAATTTCATAATATATCGACAAGTAATGTAAATCTGCCCTGTAGCCGATTAATTTACATTTAAAATCCTCTTTTGAAGAAATATAAATGTTTTCATTTGATATAAGACTACTTATCAAGATTTTATTAGAAAAAATCTTAATATCTAGTTTTAACGTATCATATATTAATTTATCTCTTTTTTTAAATTTTTGGTATGACCCAATGGAAAACAACGTGTAAAAGTCAACATTATGGGGTATTTCAAAATTCCTTTTAAAATCACATGCTGTTAATTCAGGTGACAAATGTTTTTGAGAAAAAATCATTGATGTTGAAATAATACAGATAAGACTAGTTATTATTGTTAATAAATTTCGTTTTTTCA
>CAIUSK010000450.1 GCA_903901805.1 uncultured Flavobacteriales bacterium | reverse complement strand
ATTCCGTCTTTCATGTCAATTGAACGTTGGTCAATTACTTTTCCGTGTAAATCCACAATGTTTAGTGTGCATGCACCAAGAATTTCTTTGTTGTTCACCACCACTTGGAATTCATTACCGGATGGGTTCGGGTAACTTGTAAAGTAACCTGCTGTCGTTTCAACACAACTCACATTGATTGGATCATACAATTTCTCCTTACCATCGATATCCACTTGACGTAAACGGTAGTAGTTTGCACCGTTTGTTCCGTTGTTATCTTCTGTTTGGTATGTCAACAACTCATTAGATGTTCCAGCAGAAGGAATTGTTGCCAACACTCTCCATGTTTCACCATCCGTAGATTTCTCCACATCGAAATGAGAACTAGTGAACTCAGAGGCTGTTTGCCATAGTAAGTCCACCATTCCTTCGTTACACGTTCCGTTGAAAGAAATAAGTTCGACTGGGAGAGGATTGTTGTTGTTATCACCACCACCATTGAACCAAGAGAAGCCATTTCCACTTGCTGTTAGGGTGAAGTTTTCGTTTGAACCCGTGGCACTTACATGTGTTAGTGCACTCCACGCTACGTGGGAAGGACCATCGGCTTTAATAATTCTAGTTTTTGTATAATCATTTACTCCACTAATATTATTCATTTGAAGAGATATCGTATAATTAGCCAGATCTATTCCAGAATTGTATTGTTTAGGATCAATTTGCCAGTATCCTTCTTCGTCATAATTCTGAATTAATTGTCCATCAGCAGTGGTTAAAGGAAGACCATCGTATAAGGTAGCATTATTAAATTGAGGCATTCCTGCTTTATACTGTGCTGTGATATACTCGTTCGATCCAGGTGATTGGAACATATTAATGGTTACACCTCTTGTAGATGTAGTATTTCCGACAGGGAAATAATAATCCGTACCCGTTGAATTTGCAAAATAACGTCTCAAGGCACCAGTAATTCTTCCGCCTGTATAAACGAGCGTTCCAGGTCCAGCTGAACTTCCTAAAGTAATCAAGTTAGTAGAATTATCAATAATTCCATTTACATCAAACTTACCCGTGATTGTAATTGGAACAGATACAATTAACTTTCCTGATGTTTTTGAAACTTCTAGATTAGTTACCGATAGTGGTTGACCACTGATTGTTTGTTCATTGGTGTTATTAAATGTAAATGAACCTAAATCTCCTGAAGTTCCATTTGTTATCGTTCCATTGTTAACGATATTACCTTTGAATGTTAGAGTTGAGCCATCTTCCTTGTTAAATGATGCACCACTTCCAACGGTTAGATTATTCAAAACCGTATAGCTACCAGACGATGAAACAGTGGCCCCATCGGCAATAGCCAAATCATAAATATCGTCTACAAATAAATTACTGTTAATTTGAGAATTGTCAGTAAAATTTAATTTTGAACCTGTGCTAGAACCAATAATACCTCCATTCGTCGTTGAGATTCCTAATCCGCCAGAATAGTTTAATGTTTTACCATTTAAGTCTAGGTTTCCTTGTTGAAAATCTAGTGCTCCTGAAATACTAATGTTATTACCCAAACGAACTACACCAGAAGATTTATTGATTATAACATTCGAGAAATTTAGAGCTCCTGTTCCACTGATGGTTTGTGTTGCAGCTCCTCCGGTAAAGTTAACAGCTCCCGATCCTGCACTAATATTACCATTATTTACAAAATTACCCCTAACTTCAAATGATGCATTATCAGCAAATGTAACATTTGCGTCTGGACCGATATGGATATTTTGAGCACTAAAACTTCCCGCAACAGGAACGGTTAAATCAGTTGATATACACGAACCCGCACTAGCTTTGATTACAAAAACTTCATCCGTTGATTGTGGGACTTGCGAAGGAATTGAATAAACTCCGCTGTTTAATACAAACCAATTATCTTTCACATTCCCATTTGAATTAATATTTCCATTCCAAAGGTAGTCTCCGTCACTAATAGTTGCATCACCAATTATAATTTCTGTTGTTGGTTGGGTAATTGTTATAGAAGCTGTCGCACTGACCGCACTACAGCCACCTGCAGCCGGTAAACTATACGTAATCGTATAAGTGCCTGGTGTACTTAAAGAAGGATTAATAGCACCAGTAGTAGTGTTCAATGAAAGACCCGTTATTGAAGAAAAGGTGTTTGAACAAGTTGATCTAGCATCTGTTCCCGTTAAGGTTACAGCAGCTGAAGTAACTGATTTACAAAATGATGAAGCCGAATAGGCAATAGTTGCAGATGGACATGCCCAACTAACGATTACGCGACCCGCACCACCGTTTCCGGCAACATCTGCACTTCCCGTTCCATCTCCTCCTTCTCCACCGCCGCCGCCGCCAGGGACAATTCCCGGATTTCCATTTACATCATCGTTTCCTCCGGCTCCGCCACTTCCGGCCCCCGAAACACCAACTCCTCCGGCTCCGCCTGTATTATCTGAATTTGCGTTACCTGCAGCACCTGTGCCTGAAGAGTTTCCTGCAGCACCACCGCCTGCACCACCCTTATCATTAGAATCCTGAGCTGTTCCACCATTTCCTCCTGCTCTATTTATATCCCCTGATGTTCCTGCAACTGCACCATTACCGCCTGTTCTACCAGATCCCTTGGTTCCACCATTTGCTGTTAAAGTACCGAAAGATGACTGTCCTCCGTTGGTTGCTAAATGAGAATTTGCATCAGATGCTCCTGTACCACCATCACCAACTGTAGTTGTTATACTACTATTGGGTGTTACGCTTAAAAGATTTTTTTTCGCATATGCACCGCCACCGCCACCGCCACCGGGTTTCTTTCCACCTTTAGAACCGCCGCCGCCGCCGCCGCCCCAAGCCTCGACAGTGACTGCTGAAACATAACATGGAACAGAGAAAGTGCCGCTAGCAGAAAAAACTTGACTCGTGAAAGGAGCAGCTCTTAATACCAATAGTAAGGCAGAATTACGATCACTGCTTGATATCGTTACTGTACGGTTTCCAGTTGCACCACTATTCACAGATGAAAGCCATGCAGCCCCCAAAGACGCATCATTGTCATCGGTATTAATCACATTATTAAAAAGTTCAGTGTGAGAATTTGACCAGCTGCTGAAAGAACGGTCATTATTCACCATTGCTATCATTAAAACAGCAGAGTTATTGGTTAAAACAGTCACTCCTGTTGCTGTTGCTGTTGCTGCATCTGCATTGTTAAAATCATTAGGAACCACATCAAATGGCCCACCGGATGTACCGTCAGGTTTAAGAGCATTTGTTGCAACACCAGAAAAAGCAATAATGCTACCAATAGCCATATCACAGTTACCATGCATCGCAAATGAATAGCTACTTCCATCTGTTGCAGTTGCAATTCGGTAATAGATACTTCCAAACCATGCATTGTTATTATTTCCAGTACCATCACTTCTGATAAGTCTGTCTTTGACTAATGTCCAACCGCTTAAAGTTGGGCTTGCCAATCCGCCATTGTCGTTATCGGTTTCATTTTGTACCACGCTAAATAGTAACACATCACCCGCAACTACACCGCTCGGCTTGTCGATAGTAATTGTTGTGCTGTTGGATGCAGCATTAGTAGCGGTGGTTGATGAACCCCTTTGCGCTATCTGCCCCCAAGAATTGAAGCCTAACAAACCAATGCATACAAGAAAGATTGTTTTTCTAACTAAGGAAATTAATCCGGTTGATAATCGTTTTGAAATAGTTGAAGAGCTGTTTGTTGAGAATGTACTTCTTTGAAGAATTAGATCTGTTTTCATGAAAGATTAATAAAAAATGTTTAGTTCAAAAAGTTAATTTGTTGTTAGTAATTAAATGTTAAAGTTTACTTTGTTTAGTGTTTCAGTTATCTTAACAAATACCAATGAAAACAGTTTAAAAACTACTCGGAATTTTTAAAGTAGTCTTTTATTGCACATTGGCTCGGCAAAGGTACGTGTTTTAGATTGAGCGGCCAAGCTATTTGAGTGTGCTAAAACAAGGTTTTTGTATTTTTAACAATAACTAAAATCCCCATTTTAAATCTGGATAATAAAAGCCAAAACATCAATTGGGCGGTTATTTTTTTTAGATAAATATTTTAATATCAAGTAAATAGAGTATTTAATACTAATTTATTTTACCGTTTAGAAATTAGAATGAAACCACTTTGAGTCGACTAAAACCACGAAATATAGGCTAAATTAATTTTTTATTAAATTTTGATTCTAGTGTATAATATGTATAATGAACTACGTGCTTTTCCAATTTGTAGCACGTGTTTCTACCTACTGCAACATTTCTAATGGGAGAAATTAATCAACTCTTGGGGTTGGCAATAAGAATTTAGTCAAATGCAAAAAGGTCCTTTTCATTCACACCTATTCCAAAAAGTGCAAAATCATATTTCACAGGATCCATTGGGTCAAATTGCTTCAACAAATCCATTAGTTCATTCAAGGCTTTCCAGTCGTCTTGGCTTCGCTTTAATAATCCCAACCTTCGGGCATTTCTGCTGGTATGTACATCCAATGGTAAATACAGCTCGGCAGGCGCAATGCTTTTCCAAATACCTAAATCAACTCCTTTGTTACTTGGTCGCACCATCCACCTTAAGAACATATTTAGTCTTTTACATGCTGAATTTTGAAGCGGATTTGAAATGTGTTTTTCACT
>CAIUSK010000449.1 GCA_903901805.1 uncultured Flavobacteriales bacterium | reverse complement strand
AGTTAAAATATCTCTTAAAAACGGTCAACTTATTTCAGGCACTGACACCGTACATCAACCACTTTTCCTTTAGCGTCTAATACCGACCAACCAACATCGGGTAGATTTATAACAAGTACAAGTATTAATTTAGATTGGCGTAATCCTCAAAACAACAACCTATGGCAGGGAGTAAATGGTATAAATAACCCATGTCCAAGCGGATATCGTTTGCCCACTGAAACAGAGTTAACCGCAGAAATATCAAGTTGGCTTCCAAATAACAACAGCTTAGGCGCATTGGCTTCCCCGCTCAAATTGTCTTTGGCGGGTAATCGTGGGTCAGATGGTGTTGTATTAAATGTTAATTCCCTCGGAACATATTGGAGCAGCACTGTGAGCGGTATAAGTTCGAGCGCCCTAAGATTCGGTAATACCACTGCAACCACAACAGCCTTGTATCGGGCAACCGGGAGGTCTGTTCGTTGCATTAAAAATTAAAATTTACCTTTTCTTCATTAAAAAGAAACAAAACTCTCTGTTCATAGGAACAGAGAGTTTTTAAGTTAAAAAAACAAGATGACAAAATACAATCTCTTATTCCTTGCATTGCTTTCAAGTGTGTGTGGGTTTTCACAATCAATTTCGGGAAACTTAGCACAATTAGCGAATCAACAGATAAAATTGGAAGGCTTTAATGGCCTTAAAAATTACCCAATTTCAACAGCACAGATAGATGTGACCGGAAATTTCAAACTTACCTATTCCAAAGCAGATTATGGTGTGGGCTACCTTATGTCAGGCGATGAAAAACCCTTGTTTGTTATCCTGAGCGGAGAAGATATTGAACTTATTGGGGAAGCTTTAAGTTCTGCAGGAACAATAAAAATTACTAAAGGGCAAGAAAACCAATTGTTTGAGCAATACGCACAAGAACACCCGCGCAGAGAACAAGCCCTGAGTGCCTGGATTTATTTAGAGAAAATGTATACGCAAGACACCTTGTTTTTAAATCAAAAAACACCAAACAAAGCAATACAAAGTGAAAAGCTGCGGATTCAAAATGAGGATAAAAAATTCTTGTCGCGTTTGCCTAATAATAGTTACATCAGTTGGTTTTTACCTATGCGTAAATTGGTAAGTTCCGTTTCCACCGTTGCACAATACCGCCCTGAAGAAATAACTTCAACAATTGCGGCTTTTCGCAGTTTAGATTATACAGACGAACGTCTTTATAAAAGTGGTTTGTTCAAAGATGCTATCGAAAGCCATTTTTGGCTGTTGGAGAATAGCGGAAAATCCTTGGATTCCGTTTTTATAGAAATGAAGCGCTCCATCGATGTGATGTTAGCGAATCTTTTAAAAGACAATAAGAAACTCAACGAAGTAAGTGATTTCCTTTTTGATTTGTTGGAGCGTCATAGCTTGTTTCAAGCCTCTGAGTATTTAGCCATAAAGGTGTTGAATGAAACGAGTTGCACCATCGATAGTGACCTTGTAAAGCAGTTAGAAACTTATCGCGCAATGAAAATTGGAAATAGCGCGCCGGATATTAAGTTTGGCAATATGACGTATTTGAATGGAATGAAACAAGGGATATTTAATAATCTGACAAATTTATCAACGCCCTATACCTTGGTAGTTTTTGGAGCCAGTTGGTGCCCTAAATGCGGCGAGGAACTTCCTAAACTTATTCAAAACTATGTAAAATGGCGTAATTTGGGTGTAGAAGTAGTTTATATTTCGTTAGATACAGACCAACAAGTTTTTCAGCAATCGGTAAAATCCTATCCCTTTTTCGCCTACTGCGATTATAAGAAATGGGAGAGCCAAGTGGCTCAAGATTATTATGTTTTTGGCACCCCAACCTTTTATCTGTTGGATGCCAAGCGCGAGATTCTTTTACGCCCAAATTCAGTAAATCAAGTGGATGCTTGGATAGATTGGTATTTGGTTCAAGGAAATAAAAAGGATTAAAACACTAGTAAAGTCTCATATAAAGGCTTATTTTTGGATCAATTTAAGTTGCATGATGTCTAGAATATATTTGGTTTTCATCTTCCTTTTTATATTCATGCAATTCCAGTTTTTTGCACAAGTCCATGGAGAAGCTCCAAGTTTCATTGTTGCGAAAGAATTTATAACGGTTGATAATGGGCTAGCATCTCGTTCAGTGTACTGTGCCGTTAAGGATAAAAATGGCTTTATTTGGTTCGGTACAAAAAATGGGTTAAATCGCTATGATGGTAAAAATTTCAAGCTGTTTACAACAAAAGACGGTCTTTCGCATGATTTGGTATTCAATATAGAATTAAGCGATAATAACTTACTACTCATTCAGTATGGTAACCAATGGGGTCCCTCAATTATACCGAATAAAATTGACGTAATTGATGCTTCCACATGTAAAGTAGAATCTTATCAAGAAGCGTTAAGCAAAAAGCACCTCAAAAAAACGGATCTAGCTATTTTAAGAGGTAAATCTTCGCGCATTCAGGAAATTGCCTTTACCTCCTGCAAGGATAAACGCTTTACAACCCTTCAAAATGGAAGAATCTACGCAACATTTGACAACAAAGCACAGCTCGTTGTAAATCCCGCTGGTGGTGTTTATTACATTGAAAATAACGAGACGTTGTGTTTATTGAATCCATCAGAAATTGATTTTATAGACAATTGGAATATCAATCATTTTTTTAGGGATGGGTTAAATAATATTTGGATTTGCACATCGAATGGAGTAATTAAGGTTAGTTTAAAGCGAAATTATTTTCAGTCATTCTACACAAAAGAAGAGATGGGGAATATGCTCTATCAAATGAGGGGTATTTCGGTTGTTACTGCCAAAGGCAATAAAACGATATTTGCAAATGCCAACGGAGCAATATTTAAGAATAATAGAAATCTAGTCAATAATGGTGGTTTTTACTGGGGCATACTTCAACTTAAAAATATACTTTATACGGGCGATAATTTATTGACCGAATATGATCTCACAAGCAATAAGCTTCTTGGCAGTTATTCCATTGATAAAAACAAGGATGAAATCATTTTTACAATTTTT
>CAIUSK010000448.1 GCA_903901805.1 uncultured Flavobacteriales bacterium | reverse complement strand
GCGGCAATGACGCAATCAGAAATCACCATCAAGGATGTAAGTTGGGAAAACCTGGGTATTATTCCAAATGTAATTCGCCGACTTGGAATTAAACTAGAAAAAAGAGGTGCTTATATTTTTGTTCCAGCCCAAGAAAAATACGAAATTGAAACATTTATAGACGGTTCAATTCTAACTATTTATGACGCTCCCTGGCCTGGGTTTACTCCAGATTTGTTATCCATCATTTTAGTTATTGCAACACAGGCAAAAGGATCAGTTCTCATCCATCAAAAAATGTTTGAGTCACGTTTGTTTTTCGTAGATAAATTGATTGATATGGGTGCTCAAATTATTTTGTGTGACCCACATAGAGCAACCGTAATTGGACTAAATAGAGAATTCCCACTCCGTGGAATACAAATGACATCACCCGATATCCGAGCAGGAGTCTCTTTGTTAATAGCAGCACTTTCTGCTGATGGGAAAAGTGTAATACACAATATCGAACAAATCGACCGTGGCTATCAAGATATTGAATTGAGGTTAAATAATATTGGGGCAGATATTCGCCGAATTGGTTAATGAAACTAGTATATTTATCTATAACGATACTGTTATTTTCCTGCAAATCAACTGTAGATTCTAAGTCTATTCAAGCGCCCTCCGGAGAAAAAGCGCTAGAAATTGAATTGACAAATCCTAGCGGAAAAATCGTAAAATTATCTTCTCTGAAAGGAAAATTAGTTTTAATTGATTTTTGGGCTTCCTGGTGTGGCCCTTGCCGAAAAGAAAATCCAAAAGTGGTGGAGGCTTACCAAAAATATAAAAGCAAACAATTCACCAACGGAAATGGATTTGAAGTGTTCAGTGTATCATTGGACAAAGACAAAGAACAATGGAAAAAAGCTATTAAAAGTGATGGATTAATCTGGAAAAAACATGTAATCGATACTGAATCAAAGGCATCAAAGGATTATTTCGTGAACTCTATTCCAGCTGCATTTTTAATGGATCAAGATGGGAATATTATAGCGAAAGGAAATGAGCTGCGAGGTTTAAATCTTCACATAACGCTCGATAAATATTTAAAGCGTTAATCTTTTTATGTTGTTTGCAGAAAAGCTGTGGAAAAATACGCTTCAACAAATTTTCACCACTTCCTTCAATGCCCGAGAAGCGCATCAAGAAATGGCCCCGTACAGAAAAAGTATCGAGGACCAAAATACCGAAAATGCCATAAAATGCGCTGTTGGTATCCATATCTTTTTTGAAGATGAACCTACACTTATTTTAATCGAACGTCCGTCAAACATGAGAAAACATGCAGGACAAATAGCATTTCCTGGTGGTAAAATGGATCAATCAGACGTTGATTTAGTAGAAACAGCATTAAGGGAAAGTGAAGAAGAGCTTGGGATTAATCGGAATGCTGCAACGAATATTGGCGAATTGAATCCAATTTTTATTCCAGTCACAAATTACCTCGTTTCTCCATTTGTTTTTATTCACAGCAAAAAACCACTGTTCACTGTGAATGAATTAGAAGTGAATGAATTGCTTTTCATGTCATTTTCAATGCTTGTACATCCAACAACGCGCACTAACAGACGGATATATTTAGAAGAAGGAAAATGGTTGTCTGATATTCCCTGTTTTGAAATCGAAAACAAGTTCATTTGGGGCGCAACATCGCTTATGCTAAATGAATTAAAGGAACGGATTATTCCTTTTCTTCCGCCAACTGTTTAGTATACATTTCGGCGTAAAATCCATTTTTCGTTAGCAACTCATTGTGCGAACCAGACTCTATAACCTCACCCCCATCAATTACTAGAATCTTATTTGCATTTCGGACAGCAGAAATACGATGACTAACGATAATCGTTGTTCTACTTTTTTCCATTTTCTTCAAATTGGTTAAGATTGTTTCCTCCGTTTCGGTATCAACAGCTGACAAACAATCATCCAGTAAAAGTAGTTTTGGATTACGTAACAAAGCTCTGGCAATGCTAATTCGCTGTTTTTGTCCACCACTCAGATTAACTCCTCGTTCACCTAAAACAGTTTCAAATTGATCAGGAAAGTCTTGAATATTGTGGTAAACATGCGCTTGCTTAACTACCTCAATTAGCTCTTCCATTGAAACATCATCTGAAACAGATCCGAATTTTAAATTATTTTTTATCGTATCAGAAAATAAAAAAACATCCTGTGGAACAACTCCTGACTGATCCCTAAATGACTGTAGATTTATCGCCTGAATTTCTTTATCATCCACTAATATTTTACCCGCAGTGGCATCAAATTGGCGCATTAATAAATTGAGGATGGTAGATTTTCCACTTCCCGTTTTACCAATAATTGCAAGTGTTTCTCCTCGTTCTACGGTAAAGTCAATGTTTTTTAATGCTTGGATTCCAGTATTTGAATAAGTAAATGAAACATGAGAAAACTCAATCTTCCCACCAAATTCAAATGTGGAAGTATTCGTAGAAATCACTTCTGGATGTTGTTCCAAAAACTCATTGATTCTTTTTTGTGATGCCGCTGCTCGTTGAATAAGTGAAGTTACCCATCCTATACTGGCAAAGGGCCAAGTAAGGTTGTTTACAAAAAAAATGAATGCTACAATTCCACCTAAGGAAATCGTTTTGTCATAAACCATCAAGCCTCCCAAATAAATTGCTATTAACGTACTCAATCCAATTAGAAACATCATCGTTGGCATAAACAAGGCATTAACAAAAACCAGCTTCATGGTTCTTTTTTTATATTCCTCCGAGGACTTTGAAAACCCTCCCCAAATTTCATTTTCTCTACTATATGCTTTGATCACGCGCATTCCCGCAAAAGATTCTTGAGCAATGGTAGACAAATTAGACTGTTCTTCTTGTACTTTTCCGCTTAGAGAATTCATTTTGGTTGAAACAAAATAGATTAAAACAGACATTATGGGAAGCGGCAAAAGCACAAAGAAGGTGAGAACGGGATTTATAGCAATCATTTGATAAATAACCATGAAAAAGAGAACAATCAAATTGATGGTGTACATAATTCCAGGCCCTAAGTACATTCGAACTTGACTAACATCTTCAGAAATTCGATTCATTAAATCACCTGTTGAATTTCGTTTATAAAAGGCCGTGTCTAAATTTTGGTATTGATTAAAAATTTCATTTTTCAAATCAAATTCTATCAATCGAGACATTACAATAATGGTTTGACGCATTAAAAAGAGAAAAAAACCCTTAGCCAACGATAAGAACATGTATATCCCGCCTAATTTCAAGGATAATAATAAAACACTATCTACCCGAGTAAAATTAGTATCTGTCATGAAATTATCCACTGTTTCTTTCACATAAACGGGCATCTTAACCCCAAAATAATTGGAAACTACCGTGAACAAAGTCCCCAATAATAGGTGCCATTTGTACTTTATAAAATATTTGTTGAGGTAGCTCAGCGACTTCATGGGATTATTTTCTAATTTTGCGGTGTTCTTGTTGTGCTTGAAACAAAATTAAGCATTCGAAAGCAAAAACAACTGAATAAAACGGATAAACTCGATTCTTGATGGAAGTAAAGACAATTAACGAAATAAATTTAGCGGAAAATCCTGTCCTTGCACAAATGGCAACAATGGGGCATGAACAATTACTATTTTGCAACGACGAAGAAACTGGATTAAAGGCTATAATTGCCATACATAGTACTGTTTTAGGGCCTTCTCTGGGTGGAACCCGTATGTGGAAATATGCCAATGAAATGGAAGCACTCAATGATGTATTGAGACTTTCTCGCGGAATGACCTATAAAAACTCCATTTCTAACTTAAATTTAGGGGGTGGAAAAGCAGTAATTATTGGAGATTCGCACACCATGAAATCCGAAGCTTTTTTTCGCCGTTTCGGAAAGTTTGTTGAAAGTCTTTCAGGTAAATATATTACGGCAGAAGATGTAGGTATATCACCAGAAGACATGGGTTGGGTAAGTAAAGAAACAAAACATGTTGTTGGTTTACCTGGAAAAAGTGGCGATCCATCTCCTGTTACTGCCTTGGGCGTTTACATGGGAATGAAAGCATGTGCGAAAATACAATTTGGATCCGATTCACTAGCAGGTAAAAAAATTGCCGTTCAAGGAGTTGGACATGTTGGAGAGTATTTGGTTAAACACCTCACGAATGAAGGAGCTGAGGTTTTTATTTCAGACATCTATCAACAAACGTTAGATCGAGTTTCATCAACCTACAATGCCACAGTTGTTGCTCCACACGATATTTATGATATTGACATGGATATTTATGCCCCTTGTGCCCTTGGAGCAACAATCAATGACGAGACTTTGGCAAAGTTGAAATGTTCAATTATTGCAGGCGCAGCAAATAATCAATTGAGAAACGAATCAATTCATGGTCAAGCTGTAATGGATAAAGGAATTATTTACGCTCCTGACTATGCAATAAACGCTGGTGGTGTGATCAATTGCTTTTCTGAAGTACATGGTCTTTCTAGTGATTGGGCACACAAAAAAGCTGAAGAAATTTACCAAACGATTTTCAATATAGTGTCTCGTTCACAAAACGAAAAACTTCCAACTTATCAAATAGCTAACGCAATAGCAGAAGAGCGCATCAAAGCAGTTGGCATCATCGATTTCACAAAATAAAAGCATGTTAAATAGAAGACATTTACGGATTAAGATTTTACAAATGCTTTATGCCTATTACCAATCAGGCGAAGAAGATCTATTGAAATTTGAGAACGAATTACTAGGATCCATTGAGCGCATGTACGACTTATATTTGCTTCTCATTTTATCCTTACCTGAGTTAGTTCATACTGCTGAAAATCGGTTAGAGGTCAAAAAAAAGAAAATGCAATTAACAGAAGAGGACCTTCACCCAAATAGAAAATTTGTGGATAACACTTCTATTAAAAAAATAGGCACTAGTATTGAATTGCGCAAAGCATCTGAAAAAAACAAAGCAAACTGGATTGGAGCAGAAAATCAAGAGGTTATACGAAAAATGTTTCTGCAAATACAAGAAAGTGAAACCTACTTTGAATTTATGAACGATGAAAAGACCGGTTATGAAAATGACAAGGCATTTATCTTGAATTTGTTCAAAACAGAAATTGCTAATTCGGAATTGCTGCATAATTATTTTGAAGAACGCAGTATTCATTGGATGGATGACTTGGATCACACATGCTCAATGGTACTAAAAACATTGAAAGCAACCAACGAAAACGAAGAATTTCAAATCCTTCCACTTTATAAAGAAAATGATTCTGAAAAAGAATTTGTCGTTCAATTATTTAGAAATACCATTGCAAAAAATGCAGAGAATGAGGCCTTAATTGATGACTTAACCAAGAATTGGGAACTGGATAGAATTGCAAAAATGGATATTATTTTATTAAAAATGGGGATTACCGAATTACAGATTTTCCCTGAAATACCTATGAAAGTAACGCTAAACGAAACCATCGAAATTTCAAAATACTACAGTACTCCAAAAAGCAATACCTTTATTAATGGTGTTTTAGATAACGCCATTGAAATATTGAAAAAAGATAAAAAAATTGTAAAAATGGGCCGAGGCCTTTTAAATTAATTATGATGAAAAATATTCTACTGTTTTGTTGCTCCTTTCTTTTCCTAACATTTTATTCCTGTCAATCGGATAACAATGTAGAAATAGGAAAAAAAACTGAAATGAAAGTTAACGCAGTTTTTGATGCTGGAACGGTTATGAAAGGTGAAAAAATAAAAGCCGTTTTTAAAGTAACAAACACTGGGAAAAGTCCTTTGGTAATATCTGAAGTGAAGGGTTCTTGTACTTGCACCGTTGCAGATTTTCCGAAAAAACCAATTCCGGCAGGAGAATCAGCGGAAATAAAAGCGGAGGTTAATACAGAAAAAACAGGTGATGGTCCGATTTCAAAATCCATTCGAATCATTGCAAATACGGAACCAAACCTTACTGTAGTTCATGTTAAAGCAAAAGTTGTAATCAAATAAATAAAACAAAAAATGAGTAAAGAAGTCATCAATATGTTATTACTGCTTGGAGTAGTACTTGTATATTTTTTCTTGATTTTTAGAGCACCTATGAAACGCCGTAAAGAATTGAAGAAATTTGTTGAGTCGTTAAGTGCTGGAGATAAAGTAATTACTTCTTCTGGAATACATGGTAAAGTATTGGAAGTTGCTGAAACAACTATTTTAATCAGTTCAGAAGGTAGTAAATTGCGTGTTGACAAAAACTCAATCGCTCGTTCTTCTGAAGATCTCGTAAAATAAACATGAGAAAACTGTTTTCTGTTTTCACTGCTCTATTTTTACTTTCCTGCGAATCTACCGATAATGCTTTACCCAAAAGTGTTGGAAGTACAAATGAAAAAAACGCATCTGCAAACTCAAATCATACCGAGAACCAAGATCGAATTGAAAAGAAATATGGTGCTCAATGGGATTTTTGTGATTGCGTCAAAAAAAATGATTCATTAGATAAAATACTTAAAAAAACAGCACTGTCGGATGCAGAGACGGAACTATTGCTGATTCGAGCGGATGAAGTAGAAAAAAAATGCAAACTTTTATTGACTGATTTACAATCTAAAAAACCGTCCGATCGTGCTGCTCATCAGGCAAAGATAAAAGCATGTCTGGAAGGTAATTGAATTAGTATCACAATTTCCCTACAAATAACAAGGGGTTAAAAAGCCTGCTTTCAATCATTCAGATAACTTGTCCGAACTATTTGATCAGATTTACTTCAAAAATCGAAATTGGTTCAATCCCTATTATTATTTAATTTTACCCGCTTTACGCATTGAATAATTGAAAAGAAAAGTTAAATTTGCCTCGACTTATTCAAAGTTCATTCATTGAATACGTTATGACTCAACTTAATCTATTGATAATTTGACACTTATACGAAAATGAACAGCCATTCATCAACTATTGATTATTTTCCATTACTTCTTCAGGCCTTAGTTGCTGGGGGATTTGTTGTGTTTACGCTATTTGTAACCCATATTTTAATGCCTCGTCTTAAATCAAAAAAGAAAGATGATAATTTCGAATGTGGAATTGAGGTACAAGGAAATGCTCGTTTTCCTGTTTCCATTCGATACTTTATGACTGCTATTTTGTTTGTTCTTTTTGATGTAGAAGTTATTTTCTTTTACCCCTATGCAGTAAATTTCAATAAATTAGAACTTGAAGGACTTTTAGCTGTTATTATGTTTGTAGCTTTCTTCCTAATAGGATTTTTCTACGTATTCAAAAAAGGTGCATTAGAATGGGAAAAATAGAAGACTTAGAAGTAATCAACGGTGAAGGGTATCAATTAACAACCCTCGACAAAGCCATTGGTTTAGCGCGTGCAAATTCAGTTTGGCCGCTTCCTTTTGCCACATCTTGTTGTGGAATTGAATTTATGGCAACCATGGGTAGTACCTATGATATGTCCCGATTTGGTATGGAACGTATGTCGTTTACGCCACGTCAGGCTGACTTATTAATCGTTGCAGGAACAATATCCAAAAAATTAGGCCCTGTGTTGAAACAAATATATGAACAAATGGCTGAACCTAAATGGGTTCTATCCGTAGGCGCATGTGCTTCTTCAGGAGGAATATTTGATACATACAGTGTTTTACAAGGAATTGATCGAATTATTCCCGTTGATGTTTATGTTCCTGGATGTCCTCCTCGACCTGAGCAAATAATTGATGGAGTAATTAATATTCACAAACTGGTAAAATTGGAATCTATGAGACGCCGATACAGTGATGAGTACAAAGACTTATTGAAAACTTACCAAATCGATATTACAGATGAGCGCGATAAGTAATGAACAGGTATTGAATAGGCTCAATGAATTTTTTGCAGCCGATATTCTATCAAATGAGGAGCCTTTTGGTTTACTAACGCTGGAAATAACACCTTCTAAATCCTACGAGATTATTGAATGGTTAAAAAACGACACTGTTTTACAATGTGATTTCCTGACAAATATTGCAGCGATTCATTATCCAAAAGATACAAATCGAGAAATTGTAGTTGTTTATCAATTGCATAGTTGGAGAAATAATTTCCGTTTACGGTTAAAAGCATTTCTGCCAATTTCAAATCCTTCCATTGCAACAATAGTTCCCATCTACAATGGAGCTAATTGGATGGAGCGTGAAAGCTATGATTTCTATGGCGTTAATTTCACTGGACACCCTGATTTACGCAGAATATTAAATGAAGATTCAATGGATTATTTTCCCATGCGAAAAGAGTACCACTTGGAAGATGAAACAAGAGAAGATAAAGATGATCGCTTTTTTGGAAGATTTTAAATCATATGGAAGCTAAAGAAAAATATAAAGAAAACCAGCTAAACGATCTGTCTAAGGATACAATTGACGGTGAAATAGCTACCATAAATTTTGGGCCTACCCATCCTTCAACTCATGGTATTTTTCAGAATGTGTTGCAAGTGGATGGTGAAAAAATTGTTTCTGCCGAACAAACCGTTGGATATATTCATCGTGCATTTGAAAAATTAGCGGAACGAAGACCTTTCAATCAAATTACACCAATTACTGACCGGTTAAATTACTGCTCCTCTCCTATTAATAATATTGGATGGGAGATGACTGTAGAGAAACTTATTGGAGCTGAAATTCCAAAAAGAGTGCAATACATGCGTGTGATTATTATGGAATTGGCGCGTATTGCTGATCATTTAATTTGTGATTCAGTTGTTGGAGTAGATGCTGGAGCATTAACAAGCTTTTTCTACCCTTTTACAGAACGTGAAAAAATTTATGAGCTTTACGAAGAAATTTGTGGCGCTCGATTAACCACAAACATTGGTAGAATTGGTGGTTTCGAAAGAGATTTCAATGAAACATTTCATACCAAATTAAAATCCTTCCTTAAAACCTTCCCTCCTGCTTTTGAAGAATTCAATTCTATGCTTGAGCGGAATCGAATTTTTATGGATCGTACGAAAGGAGCTGGACCTATTTCAGCAGAAAGGGCGCTAAACTATTCATTTACAGGCCCAAATCTTCGCGCAGCAGGTGTTGATTATGATGTACGCGTTGCTCAACCCTATTCCTCCTACGAAGATTTTGATTTTATCATTCCTGTTGGGGTTAATGGTGATACTTACGACCGTTTTATGGTGCGTCAAGAAGAGATTCGCCAAAGTATGAGAATCATTCAACAAGCTTATTCAAATTTACCGGAAGGCCCATATAAAGCTGATTTGC
>CAIUSK010000447.1 GCA_903901805.1 uncultured Flavobacteriales bacterium | reverse complement strand
TTAGATATTGAAATCAATAACAAACAAAAAAATGCCTATCTCGCTGCTCGATTACCAAAAGTAACAGCATCAGGAGATTATAAATACAATGCAATCATTCCTGGACAAGTAGTACCAGCGGCATTTTTTGGTGGTACTCCTGGCACCTACTCTACAGTGAAATTTGGTGTGCCGTATAATTTAGGAAACACGGTTCAATTGACACAGATTATTTATAATTCGCAATTAAATTATGGGTTAGCTGTACTTGACATCAACAAGAAAGTTGTTGATATACAATTAAAAATGACACAAGATGAAGTGAAATTCCAAGTGGCCAATGCTTATTTCAATTTACAAGCGGTGAATAAACAGCAAGCATACATTGATAGCAATTTGGTTAATTTAGATAAGTTAGTTGCCAACATGACCAATATGTTGAAACAAGGATTGATTACATCCATTGAATTGGATAAATTAAAAATCAATCGACTTACGTTAGAAAACTCACTTCAAAATTTGGCCTCCACAAGCGTTCAAATTGAAGATGCTTTGCGGATTTTGACGGGAATCCCAGTGAACAATAAAATCACTTTGCTTTCAGACCAGCTCATTGAAAAAACTATATTAATCGATACTACCTCTATTTATCGACCGCAATTGGATTTATTAAATACTCAAAAAGAAATGAATTTGGAGGAGCGCAAAGGAAATAAAATGGCGTATTTACCTAACTTATCATTTTATGCGGCATATAACTATACCTACAATTTACAGCCAGAAGACAATTTCCGAACAGGAATAGAATCTGCATTTATTGGCTTGCGTTTAGACTGGACCTTATTTGATGGACTTGAAAAAGTATATAAACACAAAATGAATGTGTTAAATCGAGAAAAATTGGATAACCAAGAAATACAGGTAAAACAACAACTTGATTTAGCTACACTCAACGCAAAAAGAGAAATTGAGAACCAAACAAATGCCTTGAAATTAAATAAAGAACAATTAGCCCTTTCAGAAAAAGTGTACATTCAAACAGAAAACCAATACAAACAAGGTTTAATCAGTACCAATGATTTAATACAAGCAGACAATGCCGTGCAACAAGCACAAACGAATGTAGTAACTAGCTACGTAAAATTGCGTCAAGCAGAAATACTCTATTTAAAATCAATCGGAAACATCAAATAAATACAAAAAATAATGAACAGAAGAGTTATCATTGTAGGTCTCATAGCGATAGGATTAGTCGTTCTGACGATTTTCAAATTATTCAGTAACAAAGAAAAAGTAGCAGCAAAAATTTACATTCATGATGTGAATGCATCCGTTTTAGTAGAAACAACGAAACCTCAATTTCATACTTTTGACAGTCAATTTTCTTATCTAGGAACTTTTGAACCCAATAAGCAAGCAATGGTGAGTTCTGAAGGGCAAGGAAAAGTACTAAGCATCAATTTTGAAGAAGGAGATGCCATCAAAAAAGGAAGCGTTATTGCTAAACTAGACGATGAAATGTTACGCTTACAACTTCAAACGATTGAGGTCAATTTGGATGGACAGCGTAAAGACGAAGAGCGTTACAGAATACTTGCTCAACAAAATGCCGCTCCAGAAATTCAGTTGGAAAAAATTGAATTAGCCATTCGTGGGTTGGAGATTCAAAAGTCTCAAATCCTGTAGCAAATCAAAGGTTGTACTATTCTTTCACCTTTTAGCGGCGTGGTCACTAAAAAAATGATTGACTTAGGGTCTGTGATTGGAGTTGGAACTCCAGTAATTGAGGTGACAGATATTTCAATTTTAAAACTGGCGGTGAACATCCCTGAAAGAGACATTAATAAATTCAAGATAGGTCAAAAAGTAGAAGTTAACACAGATGTTCTTGTCAATCAAACACTTCAAGGTACGTTGAAAATTATTTCAGTTCAAGCCGATAAAACACACAATTTAAAGGTTCAAATTGAGGTAATTAATAAATCAAATGAATTACGAGCTGGAATGTTTGGAACGGCTGTTTTAGCCAATGGTTCAAGTCACAACGCGTTAGCTATACCTCGAAAAACGTTGGTTGGGTCTACGAAAAACCCACAATTGTATGTAGTCAAAAATGGTAAAGCACTCTTAACGTCATTCAACGCAGGGACATCAGACGGTAATTTTATGGAAATCGTTTCTGGAATTACAGAAAGTGATAATGTGGTTATCAAAGGACAAGTCAACTTGAAAAATAATTCGAACGTTAAACTGAAATAAGAGTTAATACAATGACAATTACCGAATTATCGATTAAACGTCCTTCCTTCATTATTGTAATTTTTACAATTCTAATCGGTGGCGGCTTGATTAGTTATAATCAGCTTAGTTATGAACTGCTTCCTGATTTTTCACCTCCCATTTTAACGGTAACAACAACCTATCCGGGAGCCTCACCAGCAACAGTGGAAAATCAAGTTTCTAAGCAATTAGAAGATGCCTTGAGTGGATTGGAAAACATTTCTGAGGTCACCTCTTTTTCGTTAGATAATGCCTCTGTTGTTCTTCTGGAATTCAAGCCATCGGCTGATATGGATGAAGCATTACAGGATGCACAACGTAAAATAAATAACGTTCAAAATAAACTACCCGAAGGAGCTAAAAAACCTATTCTAGCTAAAATTGAACCCAATGCAGCTCCTGTACTTCAGGTGAGTGCGATTGCACCAAAAATGACTGACAGAGATTTCATGCAATTAATGGATAATCAAATTCTACCTTCGATAAAGCAAACAAAAGGGGTTGCGGAAGTACAAGTTATTGGTGGAGAGCGAAGAGAATTTAAAGTTGATATAGATGCTGACAAACTCAAAGCATATGGCCTCACACTAGGTAATATCAACCAATCTATTGCCGCTGCTAATGTTGATTTTCCAACTGGTAAAGTAAAAAACGAAAGCGAGCAAATGACTGTTCGTTTGTCTGGGAAATTTAAATCAGTAAAGGAACTTGGCGAACATATTATTATTACCAACAACAATTCAACTGTTCGATTAAAAGATGTTGCTTCGATCACTGATTCAAAGGAGGATCAAATTGCCATTAGCCGCTACAATGGCGAAAATGGAGTTGGTTTACGCATCATGAAACAAAGCGATGCAAATGCCGTGGATATGTCAAATGCAACCAAGGAGCGTTTTAAACAAATTGAAGAAAAATACAAAAAAGAAGGAGTAAAATTTACGGTTGCAACCGATACATCAATCCCTACAATTAGTTCGGTTAATGCAGTAATTCACGATTTGGAACTCGCTGTATTATTGGTAGCAGCAGTAATGTTGTTATTTCTTCATAGTTTGAGAAATGCATTTATTGTATTGATTTCCATTCCAGCATCATTGATCTCTACGTTTATTGCTATGTATTTATTGGGATACACGCTCAATTTAATGACCCTATTGGCTATGTCATTGGTAATCGGAATTTTGGTAGATGACTCAATAGTTGTTTTGGAAAATATCTATCGACACTTACAAATGGGTAAAAACAAACGACAAGCCGCCTTGGATGGTAGAAATGAAATTGGGTTTACTGCTTTGGCCATTACTTTAGTGGACGTTGTCGTTTTTTCGCCCGTGGTTTTTATAGAAGGGGTGATTTCTGATATTTTACGTCAATTTTCAATCGTCGTTGTAATTTCAACACTGATGTCTCTCTTAGTCTGTTTTACATTGACGCCTTGGCTTGCTTCGCGTTTTGCAAAAGATGTTAAGCTGAATGCAAAAAATCCTTTCCATGCAATCTTGTTATGGTTTGAAAGAAGGATTACCATTTTTACCAATTCATACGTTAGTTTAGTAGCCTGGTCATTGCGCCACAAAATCATTATGGGGGTTGGAATTCTTGCGTTATTTGTTGCAAGTATTGCAACTATGGGATTAGGAATCGTTGGTCAAGAATTCGTTGCACAAGGAGATCAAGGAAAATTCATGGTTAAATTGAAGTACGATAAGAGTACCACATTTGAAGAGAATAATGCCACCACATTAGAAATTGAACAACTAATCTTGGCACAAAAAGATGTCGTAGATGTTGTATTCTCAAACGTGGGCGGACCAAGTTCTGGAATGGGGGCAGCAGCTTTTGGTGCAGAAAATAAATCTGAAATCACGGTTCAAATGAAGGAAGGAATGCAAAACACATTCCCCACAGCGATTTACATGAATGAAGTTCGGAAAAAAATTGAAGCTAAATACCCTGGAATTGAGGTGAAGGCCTTGAATATGGGAATGGTTGAATCGGAGGAGGCACCTATTGAAATCTTCTTGTCATCAGATGATAATGATTTGTTAATAAAGGAAGCGCGAAGGTTAAAAAATGCAATTCAAGCCATGAAAGGCGCAAAAGATCCTACCATTTCTACCGATGATGTTACACCTGAAGTACGAGTTGAGCTTGACAGGGAAAAAATGGGTGCTTTAGGTTTACCTATAGCAACTGTAGGTATGCAATTGCAAAATGCCTTAACCGGAAATGATGATGCGCAATTTGATGATAAAGGAGAAGAATACGATATCCGAATCATGCTAGATAAATTTGACCGCAAAAGTGCAGATGACATAGAAGAAATGCTTTTCAATACCAACGATGGCAAACAAATCCGTTTAGCTGATTTCGCAAAAATCACGGTAGACAATGGAAATGGTTCCTTGGAGCGTAAGAATAGAATTTCAAATACTACTATTCGTAGCTATGTGCTAGGTACAGCCTCAGGAACAGTTGCAACTGAAATTGAAACATACCTCAAAAAAAATCCATTGGATAAGAACATTCGTATGTTGTGGGGTGGTGAGGTAAAAAGACAAAAAGAATCCATGGGAGCATTGGGTACAGCGATGGGTATTGGATTAATACTTGTTTACCTTATTATGGTTGCCCTTTATGATAATTTTGTTTATCCATT
>CAIUSK010000446.1 GCA_903901805.1 uncultured Flavobacteriales bacterium | reverse complement strand
ATCTACGTAAAAGCCATTAAAAAGCTCATATTCGCAAGCCACCCTCATGCGTGTTGCTTCAATAAAGTTATCGCGTTTGTAAATTTGAGTAATGGCATCAAACCCCCGAATAACATCGAAATTATGATTCAAAGACCACCTGACTGTTCCAAAATGAAACGGATCAAACCTAAATTTCCACCAAGTATCACCCTTGATATCTTTGTTCAAAAAGCCATAAGAAATTTGGGTGTAGGAATCTAGTGTTCGTTCATTTTTCCATTTTTTAAAATAATCTACCCACGGAGCTACTCGAGGACCACCAATAAAAAGTGGTTGAACAACAGATGCAAGAGAGGCAAATGTAAATTGCGTTTTATTTACCCTATTTCGATGGTCTATACCAAACCAAATGACTTTTAAGAAAGTGACTTTGTTAAAAATTGAATCTACGGAATCTAAGTACTCTTTTCGATTTTGCGCCTGAAAAATACTGTCTTTCACTAAAATAAACTTTCGCTCTTCATCGGTTAGAATTCCTTGTCGTTTTTCTGACCAATAGGTAGTATCTTTCTCGTAGGCTTCTTTTTCTGTAATGGCCACCTCCGTTCCAAAAAACTTGTTTCCAAATTTGGGTTGAAAATTATAATTTGAAAAAACAGCCTGTGTGGATGCCTGGCTCGTCTCATTTTTATACTTAACCCCGTATTTTAAATCCTGAAATTTTAATACGCAAATACTATCTCCAGGGTGCTCAAATTCTTGATAAACCGTAAAATAATCATACATCAATAAATTTCCTTTTTCCATGGTTAATTCCAATTTTTGAATCAACCAGAGGGAATCAATTACGTAGATATATCCTTCCAAGGTGGATGTTGCTACATTTCGGGGTGAGATTTTAATTTTAGAAATGGTTTTTCCATTTTCCTGATACTTGGTCTCAATTCGGTACTTGTAGGATAATATTCCCGGGCTCGAAATGGGAGACATAATTGGATTTTGGTGCAAATCATCTAGACGCAATAAGTTTTCAAAGAAATTGAAATTTGATTTTGCGGTGGTTGTGTAATATAAATTACGGTCTGACCCGCGCAACTCGTAGGCATTTCGAATTTCCTTAACCTTGTCTATTGGTGCATAATTTCGGGTTATTTGAGCCTCTGCCAAGTTCATGTTTGCTGCCAATAAATCTGCCAGTTTTTTTGCTTCTGAATCAGCAAATGGCTCGTCTATTTCTGGTTTTTTAACCTCTTTTTTGGGTTGGTTTTTTCGGTCCAGTTTTTCGGTTGCTTTGATATATACCTCCACTGAGTGTGGGTAATTCCATAAGCTAATTTTGTCTCTTTTCTCCACTACCTTCAGCATGATTTCTCGCCCTGGATTCGATTTTTTTGTATTGATATCCATATCAGCAAAATCTTTCACCGAAGATGGAAACAATTGTATGTTATACTGGACCGGCTTATCTGATACGGTAACATATGCCTCGCGATCTTGAAAGCCCGGAGAATTAAAAATCAAAAAATACTCACCTGGCATCAATCGAATTTCATAATAACCGTTTGCATCACACAGGGTACGCTGATCCGTCATGTTTTTAATGAAAATCTTCGTATAGGGAATGGGATCGTTTCTCTCGTCAGTAACTTTACCGCTAACCAAAATTTGACCAAACAATTGAGCGCTAAAAAACAGAAGGCCAAGTAAAAGTAAAGTTTTCAACGGAGCAAAGAGTTTTATCATTGATGATTTAGACGAATTTTACTGGAAATAGTTACTTAATAAAAACAACCAAGTTAGTTGTTTTCAATTTCATCTTTTTTCACTGTTTTCAAATATTCCACATGCTTCTCCATGCGACGCATCATCGTTCGTTTAAAGAAGAACATTAGAAATGCAATGGCAGGCATGCTGAAATAAAAACCCCACTTGTCCACTCCAATCGTAATGCAATTATAAGATACAACAAGCAATGAAACCACTCCTGCCACCAACCAAAAATAAAGCATAATTTTATTATACGTTTGCATATATTATATTATTTCGTCCAAAATTAACTATTTCAGCTAACTTTTACTTAAGCTGGACATGCACCCCAAATTTAAGGGCTATTATTTTAGTTCGTTCAATAAAAAAGTTAAATTTGTGTAAACTGATTCGCTATGACACTAACACGAGACGCTCAAATCAATTACCTCAATATCAGTCTAATGTTTTTAAGTGCTATAGGTGCTTTTTTTCTGCCATTTGAAGTATTTCTATTTGCTTATGCTTTTTTGGGACCACTGCATTATTTAACCGAAATTAGTTGGCTACACGATCGTAATTATTTTTCAAAAGGAAAATACGATTTTATTGTGTTGGTGATTATTGGTGTTTTGCTCTCTTACGCTGCATTTGCGAAAGATTTTGGTGTTAACACCGATTTTTATGAAGCATTTGTTGAAGCAAATTTATTTGATAAATTGCTAGTCTTAGCATTATTCAGTGCTATTATATTTGCCTTGGTTGAAAACCTCTTCGTAAAAATTATTTCCATTTTATTCCTGTTTGTATTTATTTCCGGTTGGCTTTCTCCTGAAAGAAGTGCGGATAACAATGCTAGCACTACCGTTTTTGCTTTAACGTCTCTTCTTCCCACCTTGATTCACGTCTATGTTTTCACCGGTTTATTTATGTTGTATGGGGCATTAAAATCAAGAAGTAAAACAGGATTAATCTCTGTCGCAACGTTTATTATTATCCCCATCATCTTGGTGTTTTACACGCCAGTAAATCCCAAAACAAATTTCTTATCCGATTTCGGAAAAAAAGCCTATTACGCAGATGGAGACGGGTTTTTCTATACCAACGTCAGCATTTTGGACCATTTTAAACTAATTGATGAACCGCTTTTAACAAATAAACAATACTTAGATTCTGTGGTGAACAAAAAATCGGCAGATAATCAAATTCCAGTTGCTGAACGGGCGCGTATCACTGATTCGTTAAAAAATAAATTAGCTGAAAATTTCATTGTTCCCAATCAAGAAAGTGAATATTATAACAAACCCATTCCGGTGAAATTTGCCATTCCTATTAATACAAAAGAGTATTACTGGAACAGCATTTTCTTCTCAACCTTTGGTATCATGCTGATGCGATTTATTGCTTTTGCTTATTTGTATCATTACCTCAATTGGTTTAGTAAAACGGAAGTGATTCGCTGGCACAAGGTACCAAAAATTAGATTTGTGCTTGTTATTGGATTGTGGTTGACCGCTTGTGGCTTGTATGCCTATGATTATTCACTGGGACTCAGTTTCTTATTCTTCTTGAGTTTTTCACACGTTTTGTTAGAATTTCCTTTGAACATTGTTTCCATTGT
>CAIUSK010000445.1 GCA_903901805.1 uncultured Flavobacteriales bacterium | reverse complement strand
GCGAAAAATTCAGTGCAAATGGTAGAAAATCACTTTCTGATGCAGAATTATTAGCGATAATAATCGGTAATGGGACAAAAAATTATTCAGCCCTGCAAATTGCTCAAACGCTCCTATCGAACTTTAATTATTCACTGGACACAATTAGAAAGTTAGATTTACAGCAATTGGTTCAAACTCGCGGAATTGGCTTAGCCAAAGCAATTTCCATATTATCCGCATTTGAGCTAAGTGATCGATGTCAGAATAATGAAGAAAAACCTGCAAAGTTTTCTAAATCGCGAGATGCATTTGAATATGTTAAGACACATTTTATCGGATTGACACACGAAGAATTCCACATTATTTTGCTCAATAATTCAAATCGCATCATTGAACGGATTTGTATTTCAAAAGGAGGGATCACCGGAACGGTGGCCGATGGAAGAATCATTTTCAAAGAAGCCCTTTTGCGCAATGCAACAGCAATTATATTAATCCATAATCACCCGAGCGGAAATATTCAACCCAGTGAATCAGATAAAATTTTGACAAAAAACCTTAAAGAATTTGGGAAATGTATTGATATTAGTGTTTTAGATCACATCATACTCGCTGATAATTTCTATTTTAGCTTTGCAGATGAAAGATTACTGTAGAAAATCAATTGAATGAGGAAAAAAATTATCACAATAATCGGAGCGCGACCGCAAATCATAAAGGCAAGTGCGTTTAGTAGGGCCGTAAAAAATCATTTTCAAGATAAAATTGAAGAAATTTTGGTTCACACCGGACAACATTACGATGAAAACATGTCTAATGTGTTTTTCAATGAAATGGGTATTCCTCAACCCAATTACAACTTATCTGTTGGAAGCGGATCTCATGGCGCTCAGACCGGAAAAATGATCGAGGGATTAGAAAGTATTTTTTTAGCGGAAAAACCAGATGCTGTTTTGGTTTATGGTGATACAAATTCAACGATTGCAGGAGCTTTGGCAGCAACAAAAATTCACATACCCGTTATTCATGTTGAAGCTGGCTTAAGAAGTTTTAATAAATCGATGCCGGAGGAAATAAATCGTATTTGTTGTGACCATATGTCAACCTTACTTTTCACTCCAACTCAAACAGGATTAACCAATTTAGCGACGGAAGGATTTAACCTCACACCTCAGAATAAAGTAGACATCGATAATCCAGCAGTGTACATGTGCGGTGATGTTATGTACGACAATTCATTGTTTTTTTCTGAAGTTAGTGCACAAAAATCAACAATCCTATCTGATATTGGAGTTGAGGCCAATCAATATATTTTGTCAACCATTCACCGCGATTCTAACACAGACATTGCTGAAAATTTGGAAAACATATTTAAGGGACTATTAACTGTTGCCCGTCAATCCAATCTAAAGGTTGTATTACCGCTTCATCCCAGAACAAAGTCAAAATTAGAGGCTACGCTTAGCCCAGATTTATATGCTCAAGTTACCAGTAATGAAATTATTCTAATTATTGATCCAGCAGGTTTCTTGGATATTATCGCTTTGGAAAAAAATGCCCGATTAATTATTACAGATAGCGGAGGATTGCAAAAAGAAGCCTATTTTTTCAAAAAACCCTGTCTAATACTTCGCCCTCAAACCGAATGGATTGAAATTGTTGAAAATGGAAATGCCGAATTGGTTGGGGCCGATTATTTAAAGATTATTGAAGGCGGTCTTCGATTATTAAACCGTGATGATTTCACATATCCAAGTCTTTATGGCGATGGAAAAGCAGCTGAATTCATAGCAAATAAAATACTAGAACACCTTTCATGATTCTAATCTACGTTGAAGAAATTTCTGAGCGACTACTGTATACCTTTGATTTTATTTTCAAGGAACGTAGAATAGAATATCGACTTACAAATGATAAACATTTTCTTGAAACGTCATCATTACCAAAATTTAATTATTCGAATATTGATATTGAACACACATTATATATTCAACCTTCTACCCTTTTATTTGACGAAAATATCGGTGTTTATGGTATTGATAAAGGTATTTTTGAAGGAGAAGAGTGTTTGAGTTTTAACAATAAAGTGGATCCTATCGCCAGTATTTTTTATGTGCTTTCGCGGATGGAAGAATATAAATCTATGTATGTAGATCAGCATGGGCGTTTCGAAGCGAAAAATAGTGTTCTTCATCGATTTAACTGGTTAGAAAAAGTAGTTTGCGACCGTTGGTCTGAAGCTCTTATTAGATACCTACTTAGAAATAGAATTGAAATTGGCCTGCCAAAGCAAATACCTCTGGTAATGAATCCAACATTTGATATCGATGAAACATTTGCCTATAAACTCAAAAGTCCGGTGAGAACATGGCTATCAACATTAAAGGATTTATTAACAGGAAAAAAAGACCGGTTAATTGAACGACAGCGAGTTTTAATCGGAAAACGGACAGATCCATACGATACATTTGATTACATCAAGTCCATTACAGAACGGGGTTTTTTAGTAAATATTTTCTGGTTACTGGGCGATTACGCAAAGTATGATAAAAATGTATCTCATCGAAGCAACAAGCATCGCCGTATTATTCAAGACATGGATAAATTTTCCACTATTGGCCTTCATCCGAGTTATAAATCAAATTCCTATGAGTTTTTCCTTTTAAACGAGAAAGATAGAATAGAATCAATTGTGAATCATACTGTTGAGTATTCTCGGCAACATTTTTTAAAAGTGAATATTCCTTTTACCTATCAAATTTTACATTCTATGGGATTCAAAAAGGACTATACGATGGGTTATGCTGAAACAATTGGTTTTCGAGCAGGAACCGCAAGGCCTTTTAGGTGGTTTGATTTATCCAAGAATGAAATGACTTCGTTTGTTATTCATCCCTTTGCCTATATGGATGGGACATTGAATGAATATTTAAAATTATCTATCGACGAAGCAAAGGAGAAAATCAATCTTCTATATGCTGAAGTGAAGGAATATGGTGGGCATTTCTCATTTATATGGCACAATTCTACAATTGGACAATATGGCCATTGGAAAGGATGGCGCGAAGTATTGGAACATACATTAAACCTTGAAAACGAAAAAAATTGAATCGCAAAATTGTTTTAACCGGTATTCTATTAATAGTTATTTCAATACTACTTGGTGCTTTTGGTGCTCATGGATTAAAATCAATCGTTAGTTCAGATAAATTAATCAGTTTTGAAACAGGGGTTAAATACCAAATGTATCAAGGATTAGGATTTCTAATCGTTGGACTTAGTTTTTCGAAATTAAAAAAAACAACGAATTGGTTTTATCTTCTAGGATTGACGGGTATTCTATTTTTTTCAGGTTCCATTTATTTTCTTACCCTATCTGATTTAACGCACTTGCCAAAAATGATTTTTATTCCAATGACCCCTCTGGGTGGAACGTTACTGATTGCAGCATGGCTAAATTTATTTTTTTCCATTTTTAAACTAAAGGAAATAGAATGAAAATAACTGTTTTAGGTTCTGGAACCTCGCAAGGCGTACCTATTATTGGTTGTTCTTGTAAGGTTTGTTCGAGTAATGATGAACGGGACAAACGATTGAGAAGCTCTATCTTAATCGAAATCGATGGAAAAACGATTGTTATCGATACTGGACCAGATTTTAGAAGTCAAATGCTTACCCATAAAGTAATGCAGTTGGATGCGATATTTTTCACACATGAACACAAGGATCATACAGCGGGATTGGATGATATTAGGCCGTTCAATTACATGCAGCGTGCTGAAATTCCAATCTTCTGCTCTGCTCAAGTGGAAGAGGCTCTGAGAAGAGAATACCAATATATCTTTGCAGAAACAAAATATCCAGGAGCTCCCGAAGTTACTATTCATACAATTGACAATAATATATTTCAACCTTTCCCCAACATTTCAGCAACACCTATTCAGGTAATGCATTCAAAAATGCCTGTATTTGGATTCCGAATAAACAATTTTACATACATCACGGATGCAAAGAAGATTTCAGCAGTTGAAATTGAAAAGGTAAAGGGAACTGAAATCCTAATTATCAATGCATTGCGATTGGAAAGCCATCATTCTCATTTTAGTTTAGATGACGCTTTAGCTTTTATCTCTGAAATTCAACCCAAAAAAGCTTATTTGACGCATATTTCACATGTATTTGGTGCGCACAAAGAAATTGAAAAAATGCTCCCAGATGGTGTGTTTGCCGCTTACGATGGATTGCAAATCAACTTATCTACCGAGTAAATGTGCATAAAATAAAAAATGAATAATTAATTTTGAATTTATTGAAAGTAAATTAGCAGAGTGAAAGAAGATAAGTTTATTGATATTAGAAAACTGATAAAAAGTAAAAATCCACGTTTATTAAAGTGGCTTCCAGGCTTTGTTGTTCGTTATTTAGAACGCATTCTCCATCAAGATGAAATCAATGAGTTTTTGATTCAAAACAAAGACAAATTTGATATCGAATTTTGTCATGCCATTATGGATGATTTTAATATCAAAGTTATTGTTGATGGAATTGATAAAATCCCTACGGATGAACGCATTGTTCTAGTAATGAATCATCCATTAGGTGGACTAGATGCGATTGCACTGGTGTCCTCTCTTGCTGAGCACCGCCAAGATTATAAATTCATTGTAAATGATTTATTATTAAATCTCAAAAATATGGGTGGGCTTTTCCTTGGCGTAAATAAATTCGGTAAAAACGACGGTCAAACCAGAAATAAAATAGAATTACTTTTTGAGTCTGATGAAACCGTTTGTATTTTTCCTGCTGGTAAAGTTAGTAGAAGGAAGGAAGGTCGTGTAATGGACCTTGAATGGAAAAAAACTTTTGTTACTCTGGGTAGAAAATATGATCGGAAAATAGTTCCAATTTACATCGATGGCGGTTTGAGTAATTTTTTCTACCGTTTATCTGAACTTAGACAAAAAGTGGGAGTGAAATCAAATATCGAAATGCTTTATTTGGCGAATGAAATGTACAAACAAAAAAATAAGACGATTCGATTTAGCGTGAGAGATTGTATTGATTTGAAAACATTTCATCCGGAAAAAACAGATAAGGAAGTGACAGATGAAATAAGGCACGTACTTTATGCTATTCCCAATTAAATTTGCTATGAAACCAATTATTGACGCGATTGATAAAGAAATATTAAAAAGCGAATTAAATGCTGATCGATTTGTTCGCACAACCAGAAAAGGCGGGAATGAAATCTATGTTGTCAATCAGCATAATTCCCCAAATGTTCTACAGGAAATAGGGCGATTACGTGAAGTAACATTTCGTCAATCCGGAGGAGGGACAGGTCAATCGGTAGATCTTGATGAATACGATACGAATGACTATTGCTATGAACAATTAATTCTATGGTCGCCAGAAGATGAGGAAATAATCGGAGGATACCGTTTTATTCGTTGCGATAAAGCGATAGATAAATTAGGCAAAATACATCTTTCAACCAGTCATTATTTTGAGTTTAGTACTCATTTCACTAGAGACTATCTGCCGTATACTATCGAACTTGGAAGAAGTTGGATTCAACCTAATTTTCAGGCAACGACCAATCCTAAAAAAGGGCTTTTTGCGTTGGATAATATTTGGGACGGTTTAGGAGCTATTACTATTATGAATCCGGATATTAAGTTCTTTTTTGGAAAAGTAACCATGTATCCAACCTATAATATCGAGTGTAGGGATTTCTTATTGCATTTTATGCATCATTATTTTCCGGATAGAGAACATTTAATGAAACCCTTCAATCCACTAATTCAACACTACGATAAAGATAAATTTGATCAACAATTGAACGGATTGGATTTTAAAGAAGGAATGAAGATATTAAATACATATGTACGGGAATTTGGTGAGTTTATTCCACCTCTTGTGAATATCTATATGCATTTGTCTCCTACAATGAAAACATTTGGAACTGCCGTCAATCCTGAATTTGGCAATGTGGAAGAAACAGGGATCTTAATAACTATTACCGATATTTTCGCTGAAAAGAAGGAAAGACATATGGTTTATTAGAATCAAATCCACTTTTTACCGAAATAGAATTACCTTTGCACTCGAATGAATCAATATAAAAAAGTTGCATTTTATACTTTGGGTTGCAAGTTGAATTTCTCAGAAACTTCAACTCTTTCTAGACTTTTCGAAGAGGGAGGATACGCAAAAGTAGATTTTGATGAAAATCCCGATATTTTCATTATCAACACGTGTTCAGTGACTGAAAATGCGGATAAGAAATGTAAGCAATTGGTTCGTAGAGCATTAAAAATCAATCCAGATGGATTAATAGCTATTGTTGGTTGCTATGCCCAATTAAAACCCGAAGAAATCGGGAAAATTCCAGGAGTTGACTTGGTTTTGGGAGCTAACGAAAAATTCAATGTGTTAGAATATATTGAAAAACTAGAGGATAAATCGGGAAAAACCATTGTACAATTTGATTCAATCAAGAAGACTACCGAATTTGTTCCTGCTTTCTCTTATGGAGATCGCACACGCTCTTTTCTAAAAGTGCAAGATGGCTGTGATTATTTTTGTACCTTTTGTACCATTCCACTAGCTCGTGGAAAAAGCAGAAATGCAACTATTTCAGAAACGGTTGAGGAAGCCAAAAAAATTGCACAAACAGAAATTAGAGAGGTAGTATTGACAGGGGTTAATATT
>CAIUSK010000444.1 GCA_903901805.1 uncultured Flavobacteriales bacterium | reverse complement strand
CGATCGCATCGACTACATCTTCGTCGGCCCGCGGGTGCAGGTCCTCAAATTATCGAATTATCAAATGCTTTTCGTTCTAAAAACAAGATCGATTATGCGTTAAAAGCGTTAGAAAAAGGTAGAAAATTACTCAAAGATTCTTATCCATTAAATGTTCAATTGGCTGAAATATACGCGTCAAATGGTGATTTTGATAATATGTTTAAAGAACTCATAAATCTACTAGAATTAAGCATAACGCAGAAATCAGCTGTTCAAAATACCTTGATGCGCTTTATTGATTTTACGAACCCTGAATCGAAAGAATTTAAATCGTTAAAATCTATTTTATTGGAGAAAACACAGAAAAACATGGATAATATCATTTATTCCGAAATGTTGATTTGGTTTTACATTCAATCTGCTAACTTTTCTGCTGCGATCACTCAATCCATCGCTTTGGATAAACGGTTCAATTATGCTGGAGAATATGTCTTAGAGGTTGGAAAAATGGCGTTGGAAAATCGAAATTATGAGCAAGCCAGAAAAGCGTTTAAACACGTTATTTCTTTGGGACAGGAATATCCTTTTTATGGTGAAGCAGAACGATTTAATTTAAATGTTCGGTTTACAGAATTAACAACAAACAGAAATTATTCACAACAAGAAATAGATGAAACAATCAAAGAGTTTCAACAAACGATTGCTCGATTGGGTGCTAAACGATCTGCATTTGAATTAGGAATTGAATTAGCTTATATTCAAGCATATTTTGGAAACAAATCAACCGAAGCCATAACTTTACTAAATGAGCTTATTTCGTTACCTGGCTTGACTGATATACAGAAAGCAAGCGGTAAAATGCTTTTGGCGGATATTTTTGTATTACAAGGTGAAATTTGGGATGCGAGTATTTTATACATGCAAATCGATACTGATTTTAAGTACGAAATTATTGGCCAGGAAGCAAAATATAAAAATGCTCGAATTTACTATTACGATGGTGAATTTGATTTTGCTCAATCCCAACTAAGTGTTCTAAAGGAATCAACGTCACGCCTAATAGCCAACGATGCTATTCAATTATCCACTTTGATTACGGATAATTTTGGGTTAGATAGTAATTTTCAAATCATGGGTTGGTTTGCTCAAGGTGATTTACAGTTAGAACAGCATAAATACACCGAAGCGTTTAGTTATTATGACAGTGTTTTACGAGCAGAACCAGGACATTCTTTGGAGGATGAAATCCTTTTCAGAAAAGCAAAAGCAATGGAATTACAAGGTAGATGGGATGATGCTATTCCTTTTTTGGAGAAGATAGTTTCCAATTTCGGGAATGATATTTTAGCAGATGATGCCCTATTTCGTTTGGCAGAAATCCAAGAGATTCAAAAAGGAGACAAGGAAAAAGCGCTCGAATACTTCAAAAAATTATTAATCGATTATAAAGGTAGTTTATATTCAACAGAAGCACGTAAGCGACTAAGAATACTTCGAGGTGAAAAAGTTATTGATGGCGAAAACGATATAGAAAATAAGTAATTATGAGTCGATTAATAATTACACCGACACCAATTGG
>CAIUSK010000443.1 GCA_903901805.1 uncultured Flavobacteriales bacterium | reverse complement strand
TTTTCAGTTCCTGCTGATTGGGTAACATCAAATGCACCTGCTCCTGGTGGATCTCCAGGTCATACCGCTGGTGATTGGGCCATTACAACTGATGTAAATGCTGCACCACGACCTGAATTAACACCTGCTGGTCACACTTCGGCTGCAAATGGTTATGCACTTATTGATTCCGATGGTGCTGGAGCAACTGAAACTCAAAATGCAAAAATTGTTACTGCAAATAGCATTGACTTAACTGGACAACCTTTGGTTGTATTGGTTTTTCAACAAACACACAGAAGATATGCTGAATCAACATTTGTTGTATATAGTACTGACGGAGGTGCTGTTTGGCAAGAAATCGAAGTAAATGACATGATGGGTACAAACACAAATACCGCAAATCCTGGTACTGTGCAAGTAAACATGTCTGCATACCTTGGCAATCAAGCAAATGTTAAGATTGGTTTCAAATACATTGGTCAATACGATTGGTTCTGGGCAGTTGATGATGTAAAATTAATGACGCCAGATGATTACGATTTATCAATGGATGGTGGATACTGGGGATCAACTGGTTTTTGGGGTGCAAGACTTCCTTACTACCAAATACCATTGGCCCAATTAGCACCGATTGATGTTTCAGGAATTGTTAGTAACCTAGGTGCTTTAACTCAAACTGACATCGTATTTACAGCTGCACTTGCAAGTGGTGCTTGGAGTGGATCTTCTGCTGCATCAACAATCGTTGCTGGAGCGTTAGACACATTATCATTACCTTCATCGCTTACACCTCCTCCGGCAGCAGCAACACATGTTATTAATTTTAGCGCGGCATCTGGCGCTGTTGATGCAGCTCCAGCAAACAATAGCATCCTTTCGGCGGCAACTATTGTGGTAAATAACAGCATCTATGCACGTGACAAAAACAACGTGTCAGGTGGATCGTACAACGCAGGATTTGGATTTGAGGTAGGAAACATCTTTGATATCTACGCAACAGCTCCCTTAAGTGCTATTGATGTTTATATAGGTGATGCTGCTGAAGTTGGTGCAGAATGTTACGTAAAATTATATTCAATTGACGCAACAACGGGAGACTTTGTTTATGTAGATGAATCAAATGCTTATACATTAACAACAAATGATTTAGACGGAATTGTAACATTTTCACTAGCGGCTGGTGCCTTTACTCTAAATGCTGGCGAATCATACTTAGTAGTTGCCGGTTCAAATGGTGATGGTGGTTTGACTAACGATTTAGTTGTTGGTACATCTGGAAATTCAGAAGCTCAAACTTCTTACTATTTAGATTTAACAGATAATACTTGGTATTATACTACATCTACTCCAATGGTAAGAATGAATTTCTCTGCAGCTGGAATTGAGGATAACGATGCAAGCTTCGGATTGAACGTTTACCCTAATCCTGCAGAAAACGAAGCTAACATTAGTGTTTCTGTTGAAAATGCAAACGTTGCTGTAACACTTACTGATTTATCAGGTAAAGTTGTTTACAATAACAATTTAGGAACTGTTAACGGAACGAAAAACGTAACAATCAACACTGGAAATTTCGCAAATGGAATCTACATGGTTGGTGTTAATTCTAACGGAAACATTTCTACTAAGAAATTAGTTATCAGAAACTAATCTATATTGATTTAGATTTAAAAGGGCCTTCGGGCCCTTTTTTTTTTATCTTAAATTTTCAAAGAGTAATCGAATAATTTAGTAATTTAGAATTCAATTAAATATACAAACATGAAAAACAGTTACATTTTACTTCTATTAATATTGATAACAAGCAGCGTTGAAGCGCAAAAACAATTTAAAGATATTTCTTCGGAAAAGAAACATGTAATTGTTTCTGATCCTGCTAAGCCGGAAAAAATCCATGCTGCAAAAGGGATAACTATATGGCAAAATGATTTCTCTGATAATTCAGAATGGACCTTTGATAACACTTCTGCCCCTTATCTAAACTGGGAAATAACTACCGCAGCTGATACGATACCAGTAGCAGCATTAAGTCCTGCCATCTTTACCACTGTTGCGAATGGTTTTGCCTTTATTAACTCAGATTCACAAGGGCAAAATGGCGTTCAAAATGCCAACATGACCTATAATGGCACAATTAATTGCACCGGCTATCCAAACGTAAGCCTTGTATTCGAACAACAATATAGAACTTACTTAGACACCCGAATTGTACGC
>CAIUSK010000442.1 GCA_903901805.1 uncultured Flavobacteriales bacterium | reverse complement strand
TGGTTTTGTATCTGCAGGTTTAGTTTCTACAGGTTTCGACGGAGTAGGTTTGATCGCAGTTGGTTTTGGTGTTACGGTGTTTTTCGGTGTTGTACTATTTTGTTGTGGGGTGGTAGTTGGATTTTTAGGACTAGTAACTTTTGGTTTTGGTGTTGTAACAGTTTGTGTTTTGTTATTCCCGTTACCATTCCCATTTCCGTTTCCATTCTCATTTGAATTGGTTCCAGTTCCCGAATTATTTCCTGTAGATCCTTGTCCTGAATTTACGCCATTACTATTTCCTGAGTTGTTTCCTCCACCTGAATTATTTCCAGCTCCAGTTCCATTTGTATTACTGCCATTGCCATTCGTGTTCTCATCATCAACGGTTCCACTTTGATCTACTGTTCCATTTGGTCCTCCGCCTCCTTGACCAGGATTTGAACTGTCAACGCCATCCGCATTATTTCCGTGGCCATTATTTCCATTTCCATTTCCGTTTCCATTTCCGGAATTGTTACCATTCACATTATTGGTATCGGTAGTTGTTGAGTTTCCATTAGTTGGAATTTCAGAACCATTCCCATTTTCATCATCCACACTTCCGCTTTGATCTGTTGATCCATTTGGCCCTCCGCCTCCTTGACCTGGATTGGAGCTATCAACGCCATCAGCATTATTTCCATGCCCGTTATTCCCATTTCCAGAACCTGAATTATCTTGACCATTTCCTGAATTTGAATCAGTTCCATTATCGAGTCCTGTTGTGTCGCGGTGATCATTTAAATCTATCTGAGGACATGCTCCAAGAACCGCTCCTTGTGCCAAATAGGTTGGTAATTGTGAAATTGGAATTTCTATTGTTTGTTGATTTTTTGGATTGTCTACAGGAGTTACGCAAATTAGAACTGTTTGCTCAATAACTATTGGATTGTATGTGATTGTTTTACTCGCCGTATTACAGCCATTATTTACCACGATTTGAATAGTATTCACTCCGGGTACTAGGTTGAGCGTTGCACTAACCACGTTGGATGCAAACGTAAACCCTGAAATAGATTGACCATTTTGTGATAGTTGAATTTGATTGGCGTTCAATGCGTTTGCTACGTTGAATGAAACTAATTGAGATAAATTAGTTGTGGTTACAGTCATTGAAGAAGGTGAGTTTAACGTTACTGTCGCTTCCTTACATCTTGAAATTGAATAAGTTTCAGTTGCTGTTCCGCAATTATTTGTTGCGATAATCTCAATCGTCAAGGTTCCATTCGGTAAATTAAGCTGACCAGAAATTAAACCATTCACGTTCGTATAATTGGTTGTTGGATTTCCATTAACCTTAACCGTAATTGATGTATTCGCCGTGTAGTTCTGAATTTGAGCACTCAAAGCCATGCTTGTTGCACTCGTTGATCCCCCAGAAGGAATTGAATTCATGAAATTTATTGCTAGTGGGTTACAAGGTATTGATTGATTTATGGTAATTACTTGATTTACACTATTACAACCATTGTTTGCTGTTATTGCAATACTATTTGTTCCTGGAATTAAATTGATAGTGGCACTTACCTCATTTCCATTTAATGCTATTCCAGATATTGACTGGCCATTAACTTTAATTTCAATTTGATTAGAATTGGAGACATTTGCAACGTTAAATTTCACCAGTTGAGTTGTAGTGGTTGTTGATGAAATTAGAGTAGCTGGTGTGTTTAATGTAATTGTCGTCTCTTTACATCTTGAAATTGAATATGTTTCAGTTGCTGTTCCGCAATTATTTGTTGCACTAATCTCAATCGTCAAAGTTCCATTCGGTAAATTAAGCTGACCAGAAATTAAACCATTTACGTTCGTATAATTGGTTGTTGGATTTCCATTAACCTTAACAGTAATTGCTGTATTTGCCGTGTAGTTTTGAATTTGAGCACTCAAAGCCATGCTTGTTGCATTCGTTGATCCCCCGGAAGGAACTGAATTCATGAAATTTATTGCCAATGGGTTACAAGGGGCAGCATAATTAATGACTATAGTTTTAGAACTGTTTCCACATTCATTACTTGATGATAGAATCAATGTGTTTTGTCCAGGAGATAACGTGATTAATGCCGTTAATTGTCCGTTTGAAAAATTATAGCCTGTAATTAAGTTTCCATTATTTGATAATGAAACTCCTTGATTGATAGTTAGATTTGTTACCCCTGCTTGCAAAGTAAATTGAGAATTGTTCACCGTTATTCCTGAGCTGGTAGGTGCACTTATCGTGATAACTGGAGCGTCACAATTTTTACCAATTACGATGACCGTTTTAGCACTCGTTCCGCAGGCAGAAGTAGCGGTTAATACCAACGTGTTTATGCCAGGAATTAAAGTGATTGGCGCTACTAATTGACCGTTCGTAAAGCTAAAATTCGTAATTGAAACTCCATTGTGTAGAAGAATCAATTCGCTTGCTGTATTTACGTTTTGGATTGAGCCTTGGAAGGTAAAACTTCCTGTATTAAGCGTTAGGTTTGAGTTAGCTGGATTGGTAATTGTTACAACGGGAGCTATGCAAGGTGTATAATTAACGGTGAATGTTTTTGTATCTGCTCCACACGAGTTTACCGCAGAAATCACAAAAATATTCGTTCCTGAAGCAAGCGCAACAGTTGAGTTCAAAACATTTCCAGTTACGGTATGGGCAACAATATTTCCATTTTGGGTGAACGTTATTCCTTGATTCAAGTTTGAACCGGTTAAAGTTGCTGAAATAGGTAACGAATTTGTAGTGGTTGTAACCAATGATGGTACGTTTGAAACTTGAATTGCTGGTGCTACACAGTTGTTATAAATTAAATTGATCGCCTCGACATCGGTTCCGCAATCATTGGAAGAACTAATTAAAATGGTATTTGCTCCTGGTTGTAAGTTTAACGATGCAGTTAACAGATTACTCACATATTGAAAAGCAACGCCCATTCCGTTTAGTTTTACCGATACATTTTGTGCAGAAACTACATTAAGGATATTCGCTTTCAAAGCCAAACTTGCTGCAGTAACAGTCGTGTTTTGAGAAACGGGTTCCATTACGCTGATAACAGGAGCAGTGCAATTTTGATAATTTACAACAACTTCATTACTCGCTGAACCACAGTTGTTTTGAAGGCTTAGTTTGAAAGTATTTACTCCAGGATTTAAATTAACTGAACTAGTAATTATTCCATTTAGATAGGTAAATATACTTTGATTTCCATTCAATGTTAAAGTAATCCCTTGAGAAGAGTTCATTCCCGTAACGATTGATTTAAAAACGAATGCTGGGGAATTCACAGTAGTACCTGATGCTGAAGGATTGGATAAAAGTATGGTGGGTGTGATACAATTATTGTTTGTTACATTCCATGTTTTTGTTGCTGTTCCACAAGTGGTTGTAGCCGTTAAAACAAATGAATTATTTCCAGTTGCTAAATTTACGCTGGCACTTAATATTCCGCTGTTGTAACTGAAATTGATGGGTTGACCATTCAACGTAAGTGTTACACCTTGGTTGGAAGGTTGATTTAATAATGTCGCCAAGAACAAATAAGACGAATTAGTTACTAAATTACTCATTGCTCCCAAAGAAATAACAGGCGCAACACAAGGTGTGTAATTAACCGTAACCGTTTCCACATCAACACCGCATCCGTTGGTAGATGTTACCGAAATAATGTTTGGTCCAGTAACTAGATTGATAGTTGCTTCTAATGAATTAGAGGCCTTAACATAGGATATGTTTTTGGTAGCCAAGCCATTAATACTAACAACTACATTTTGTTTTGAGTCGATATTTAATACTTTTCCTTTCAATACAAAAGTAGGCGCAGTAACAATTAGACCCGAAGTAGCAGGACTTTCCAGTGTTATTTGAGGCGCATTACATGTTTGATAATCGATCGTGAACGTTTGTGCCGTATTTCCACAAGCATTTGTGGCAATAATAACAAATGTATTTATGCCCGGAGAAAGTGTCGCATTAAGGTTTCCTCTTCCGTTAGCGAAGGATACTTGACTTACCAATATATCATTTTGCTTCACCGTAAGCTGATTACCATTTTCAACACCATTCGCCAGAAAAGAAATTACGGCATTTGGATTATTTACGGTTGTTCCAGTTGCGCTTGGTGCAACAAGTGAAATTACTGGTGGAACACAATTATCATAGTTCAATGATGTAACAAAAGAATTTGATCCACAAGAATTAATTAAATCTAAACGGAAAGTGTTAACTCCAGGTTGTAAGTTTAGATTACTCATGAACAAACCGTTTACTGTATTATAACTAAATCCGGTGATTTGCATGTTATTTTGGTAAAACTTAATTCCTTGTAAGTCTGTAATTCCAGTTAATGCGGCTGTAAAACTGTAACCTGCATTTTTAACAGTTGTATTTTCAGTTGCTGGATTAGTGAAAATAGCAGTTGGAAGTGTACAATTCAAAAGATTAATAGCCACTACTTTACTATCGAAACCACAACTGTTATTCACTCGAATTGTATACGAGTTAGCTCCTGGAACTAAAAATACTGAAGCGTTTAATTTCTTAGTTGTATTGTTAAAATCGAACTGAATATTTTGTCCTGTATTTGTAGTAATACTAATTTGATTTGCTGATGAAACTTCTGCAATGGTAGCCTCTATAAAATATTGAGGATTAGTAACGGTAATTGCACCTGTTGGTTGAATCACATTAATGCGGGGCAAGCTACAAGGTACATTGGTACTTGTCCCAGATGGTCGTTTTCCTGTGAATCGGAATTGCAAATACATGGAAGTATAATGATAGCGGTCTTTTTTAGTTCTTACATTTGATACAAGACCATCAAAATCGTCACGCAGGGTAAATGTTGTTTTGTGCTCAATACCCAAGGTAACGCGCTTACCAATATGATAACCTAAACCAAAACCAAGGCTTGGCATAAACGCCACATTGTATGTATTCGTGGAGAAACCATCTAGTTTTGAATCGTAGATACCATCAAGGGTATTTGTAATTTGAGTTTCTAGGTTATTACCAGAATTAACCATAGAAGAATAATCATATTCGCCAAGTCCGGAGGTGTCCGCTTGATTGAGTAGATCGCCAAAGGCTTGATGCCAAGTAAATCCTAAACCACCAAATACATAAGGATCCCAACCGGTTCTACTAGTCATACGATTTAAATGCACGGCTAATTCAAATCCAAGACGATGAACGTCTGTTTGGAAATTATGAGCAATCATACCTTGACTCGAATATCCATTCAGTGCTCCACCGGAGTATCCTGCCATGCTAGTTGTGTCATAATCCTGCCCGTACCAGAAACCTCTTAAATAGCGGGCACGCAAGTCAAAACTCAATAAACTATATGAGTTGAAATTATAAGATCTACCCAATGTAAGTCCCCATCCAACGCTTGTTTTGTTCTGCACATCCGTTGAATTCCAAGTTCCACCAACGTTTACTCCTAAAAACCATTTAGAAGCATTTTCATAATCAACACGAGATGTCTGAGCATTCAATGCCATTGTTATGAATAGGAAGCAGATAAAAAAGTAATTTTTTTTCATAATTCTATAATTTGGTTGAACCGTTTTCGATTACCGTGCCAAAATTCAGAAAAAAAATAGAATAATCCAGTATCAGAATTGTTTAACTTTTGATTTATATATAAAAATAAGTCATTAATATTGTGTTTATTAGACATTATGAAGGGTAAAGAGCAATGTGTTATTTTTTTGTTAACGGCGTTTTTAGGCTGTAACAACATAATAATAGCTCAACAACCAGGCAATGATTTTTGCGCAAATGCACAAGAACTTTGTCCCAATCAATTTGCCTTTGCAACCACAGATCAGGCAACCATTGACAATTGCCCAACGTGTTCTGATTTTGGTGTTTTTAATTTAGTTGAACCGCAAGCAACAATTTGGTATGTTTTTAAAACTAATTCAAATGGGGATAGTGTCGCTGTAACGATTGATATTACCAGTATTCCGACAGGTATAGAAGTGGGCGGTGCGTTGCAGTTGCGCGT
>CAIUSK010000441.1 GCA_903901805.1 uncultured Flavobacteriales bacterium | reverse complement strand
TCTCCCTTTTTCACCAAGTCTCCTTCTTGGACTAAAATATCCTCAATATTACCAGATATTGTTGAATTAACTTTATAAACATTAACAGGCTCAATGATTACACTAGAATAAACCGTGTTTACGATAGTTTGTCTGCTGGGTTTAGTTGATTCACGATTGGAACTGCAGGAAAAAAGAATAGTAACACCAAGAAAAAACCAGCTAAATCGCATATTTTGAATTTCTCCAAAAGTACAAGCCAATAGATTTCTTTTCCTTTTATAAAAATTGGAATTTATTGTATGTTTTTACGCTGTGTTATCTGGTATTAATGCAATTTTATAAACTGTACCTGATAAATTTACATTTTATGCAAAATAGTATGATGTGTCTAATAATTTTGTATTTTTGACAAAATAATCATGTATGATGGATAATATAGATAAAATAAGTAAATATAATTTTTGGAATAATCCAATAAAAACGGGATTTGTTCGCCAACATTATTTGAATCAATTAATGTTATTTCAAAACTCTCGTTTAATCAAAGTTCTTGTAGGGCAGAGGCGTGTGGGCAAAAGCTTCATACTTCGACAATATATTGACCACTTGATACATTCGGGAATTCCTGCAAAGAATACGATCTACATCAATAAGGAATTTACAGATTTTGATTTTATCGCAAAACAAGAGGACTTGAAAGAATTTATTCAGTTTTATCGAGAAAAATCGGGTGCAGAAGGTCGATTGTATGTGTTTATCGATGAGGTGCAGCAAATCGAAGATTGGGAGCGAATCGTCAATTCCTTATCACAAGATTTTACGGAAGACATTGATTTATTTATAACAGGATCAAATTCAGAATTGTTATCCGGCGAACTAGCAAGTTTGCTTTCTGGAAGGTACGTTCAGTTTAAGATTCTACCGTTTAAATTTGATGAGTATTGTGTTTTCCAGAAAAAGGAAAAAAATCGGAAGAATTATATGCAGTTCTTGCATCAAGGTGCATTGCCCGAGTTATTTCATTTACCCAATGAAGAGAGTAAAACACATTATTTATCCTCCTTGAAGGACACAATAATATTGCGTGATATCGTTCAACGTTTCTCTATAAAGGACACGTCATTGCTGCTAGATATATTTAATTATGTGGTGAATAACGCAGGGAACTTATTTTCGGTAAACAATATTGTCAATTTTTTTGAAAGTAAAAAACGCAAAACAAATTATGAAACAGTTGCAAATTATTTGAATTACTTAACATTCACTTTCGTCATACACCGTTGTGAACGTTTTGATTTAAAAGGGAAAGATCTTTTGGGTGGAAATGTGAAATATTACATGAATGATTTGTCTTTCAGGAACTATCTTTTTGGCACAAACACGATTAGTTATGGAAATATACTAGAAAACAGTATTTTTTTGGAACTAATGAAAGCGGATTACCAAGTGCATGTTGGGGTAATGCGTGATAAGGAAATCGATTTTGTTGCGGCTAAAAACAAGAAAACTCTTTTTCTTCAAGTAGCTTTCAATCTAGAAGCACAATCAACATTTGATCGGGAATTTTCTAATTTGCTTTCACTGAAAAACAATAATCCAAAGGCTATCGTTACGATGGATGAATTGCCCTATTCAGAAAAAGAGGGGGTTGATTTCATTCCTGCTTGGGTATTCGACGAGTATTTGATTCGGATTGGATGATCCAAACGGCATTAAAAAACGTTTTATCCAATCTCAATTACAACACAATTTGAAAAAATCAGTTGCTCACATTCGATTCCTTGCCAAATTGGTAATTGGAAAGAAATACAGATGAGCCAGCAAAAATGGCCATTACTAGAAAACTAACAGCAAGCATACCCATGTCTAATGTTCCAGCGATGAGGTCCTTGGAGGCCAATACCACATTGATAAC
>CAIUSK010000440.1 GCA_903901805.1 uncultured Flavobacteriales bacterium | reverse complement strand
GCCGCACAAGTTACGGGGTGGGAAAAATTGAATTTACTAAGTGGTGAATCCAATATTTATTTTGATGGAACGTACATCGGAAAATCTTACATCGATATTAATTCAACGAAAGACACGCTATCTTTTTCGTTTGGGAAAGATTCAAAAATCAATATTGAACGAATAAAAGTGAAGGACAAAAGCAGTAATAAGGTATTAGGATCACGTCAAAAACACGATGCCACTTGGGAAATCAAAATTAGAAACAATGGCGGAGCGCTGATTCCTATTATTGTGAAAGACCAATTTCCAATCAGTACAAATAATGATATCAAAGTAAAACGTAATGAGCTGATTAATGGAGAATTGAACGAGGAAACTGGAATAATTACCTGGAAACTTACGTTACCTGTTGGGAATTCTCAAATCTATCAATTTGGATATTCTGTTGATTATGAAAAAGGAAGGGTCTTGTATTTGGATTGAAAAAATAGTGTTAATATTGTAAAAAATAATTTATGCATAATTCACTGAATAATAATCTTTTTTTAATTAAAGAGCATGTTGGGTTTTTAAAAGCAGCCAATAATTTTGATGTTTATAATCCAGAAACTTCTGAAATTATTATGAATTGTCGTGAAGAAAAACTAGGTTTTTTCACAAAAATATTTCGTTTTACAAAATACAAAATGATGACTCCTTTTCACGTTGAAATAACAACAGATAAGGGTGAATCGATTCTATCGATTAAAAGAAGTGCTTCTTTTTTCGGTTTCAAGCCCGTTATCGTATATGATAATAATGGTAGCGAATTAGGGAAATTAAATAGAAAATTTCGTTTCGGCGGTGCTAAATTGGAAATCACAGATGCTAGTAACAATAACCTTTGTACATTGAAAGGAAATTTATTAGGTTGGGATTTTAAAATATCCAAAGATGACATCGAGTTAGCAAGTATAGGTAAAAAATGGGCTGGAATTGGAAAAGAGCTATTTACTTCAGCCGATAACTACGTTCTAGCCATAAATGATAACGTTGATAAAGACTCTAATTTGAGACCTTTAATCGTAAGTGCTGTTCTTTGCATTGATTTTCTTTTGAAAGAGAACTAGTTCTTTCATTTTTCAGACATTGCTAATTTGACAGATTAAAACATTACTAATTAACTTTAGTTGATAGAAATTCTCAAATCTATCAATTTGGATATTCAGTTGATTACGAAAAAGGAAGGGTCTTGTATTTGGATTGAGTTAATCATGACAAAATTGAATGTGATAAACATGAATTCTAAAGAAGTGTTTTTCTTATTTAAGTAAAGCTTAACTAAAAATTTAATTAATTAAGTTTTTTGATATTTTACTTAAATAAAGGCATGTTATTTAATTTTTTCATTACTTTTGTTAACTAAGAGGAGTTTTAGTTAAGATAAAAAAATCATGGATCAATTTCAAGCAGGAAAATACATTAGCCAAGGATATTATTCCAGTTTTCAGCCTGAAAACATTAATCGCGTATGGCAAGTAAATGATCTTGAATTGCTTAATTTATTAAGTAAAGCGGATCGCTACATTGGTCGTTTGGATATGTATTCCAATTACGTAAATATCGACTTATTCATTCACATGCACATTGCAAAAGAAGCAACCCTTTCCTCCAAAATTGAAGGCACGCAAACCAATGTAGAGGAATCTTTTTTGCGCCAAGGAGAGGTCGCAAATGAAAAAAGGGACGATTGGGAAGAAGTTCAAAACTATGTGAACGCTATGAATCAAGCTGTTGCCTTGTTGAAAGAATTGCCTTTTTCATCGAGATTGATTCGCAAAGCGCATAAAACCTTACTCACAGGGGTTCGAGGGGAGACAAAACAACCTGGCGAATTTCGGAAATCTCAAAACTGGATCGGTGGAGCAACATTAAATGATGCTACTTTTATTCCACCTGTGCATACTTCCGTTGCCGATTTTATGTCGGACTTGGAGCACTTTGCCAATAATGAGTTTAATCAACTTCCAGATTTACTAAAAATTGGAATCATTCATTATCAATTTGAGACAATTCATCCCTTTTTGGATGGAAATGGACGAGTTGGTCGCCTGTTAATTACATTATATCTCGTAAATAAAAATATCCTAAAGCGGCCAGTTTTGTACTTATCTGATTTTTTTGAACGAAATCGCATACTTTATTATGATAACCTAATGCACGCTCGAACATCGAATGACCTTATTCAATGGTTAAAATTTTTCTTAACCGGAATTATTGAGACTGCGCAAAAAGGAGTAAGTACTTTGGATGCCATTTTGAAATTGAAACAAGAAGTTGAAATTGAAATCAAAACATTAAAAGGTAGAGCAGATGACGCCTTGATCATTCTCAATTTCTTGTATACGCACCCTATCATCGATGTCAATAAAGTAGAAGAATTGATTGGTAAATCCAATGTTACATCCTACAAATTAATCGCTGATTTAGAGAAAATGGGGATACTGGAGGAAATAACCAATTCTCAACGAAATCGAATTTTTGCTTTTCGAAAGTATATTTATTTGTTTGATTGATTAAATTTTTGTTAAATTTATACACAATTTAATCAAATGGATAGTTATTTAACTGAAAACGAACGTGTTATTTGGCAAGAAACCCCATCACATTGGACAAAAACTAATGTGTATTTCTTATCCTTATTATTGTCAATTATTGGAATAGGAATAATAATCTTTATTGTTACTTATTTAAAAATAAAATACACAAAATATAAATTAACTAATCAAAGATTAATTATTACAACTGGTATTTTTTCCAGAAAAATGGAAACGATAGAATTATATAGATTTAGAGATCTTAGATATGAAGCATCAT
>CAIUSK010000439.1 GCA_903901805.1 uncultured Flavobacteriales bacterium | reverse complement strand
TTGATTCGGTTAATTTCTTGTTATTTTAACGATTAATCCTTCTTATCACCGATTAAACAGAAAAATAGGATCCATTACTACAGAACAACAACCAACTATTTCAGCTTACAAACCAATCAACGGCGAGAAAAATTAACTCTTTTAAATTGACTTTAAGTTAAGTGATTATAAATATAACTTTGCTGAAACCTGAAAATCTGGACAACTTTAGGTAGAATGAAACCACAAAGTGGATGTTGTTTTATTTGGCTTTATTTTCTGTATAAAGTTTAAAGTTATTCAGAATTAATTGCCAACCATTTTTCTGTAGTTCAATAGAATTTTCTGTTTCAGGATCAAAAGTTATGCTTACCAATGTATCCGCTCCTAAATCGTTAAATTCATAGGTGGAAATTCTACCACCAAATTCAAAAGTAAAACTTTTCCCTTCATTTATTGCGATATAAACTGCTTCAAAGTCAAAACCAAAACTGCCATCTTTAGCTTCCATTCTTGCTTTATACGTACCGCCAATTTTCATGTCGTTTTCGGCACTTGGGCAATGCCAACTTGGGTCGGCAAAATTCCAATTAACAATATGAGTTGGATTGGTATAACAATCCCAAACTTTTTCAATTGGTGCATGTATCGTTGCAGTTACTACTATTTTATTCATTTTAGTTTAGGTTTTGTTAGAAATGTTTTTAATTTAATTATTATTCCAACCAAGATTATCAGAAAAGTAATACTTGATAGTATCCATTTAAACGAGTTAATTCCAGATCCTATTGAAACTAATAATTCGGATATTGAACTTGAATTTAAATAGGTTTCTAGCATCAATAATTCAAGGTAATTCTCTGCCCAATCGGCAATCATACAAAGAATAGGAACAATCAAAAATAGACGCTTGTTTTGAAAGAAGTATATAATCCAAGATGTGTACATCAAAGTATAGACAAATGCAAAAATCACGTCCCAAATTTGAAGAAATACACTGTAACAAAGAAGTTGTTCCTTATTCCTTGATTCAAAGAAATTCTTTACCAACTCTATGCTGTAAGAAAAGGAAACACCTAATGAATTTGCACCCGTTTCAAGTTTGAAACAGTTACTAAATGGAGCCAGAATGTATGTTATGTAAAAGAAAAAAAATATCGTAAAACCTATTGCCAAATATAGAATTCGGTTATTCTTGAAATGTAGAATTATTTTGATCATTTTTTCGTTATTGAGAGTTTATAACGTAATCTTCTTGGCGATTGCTGCACATGCACTTTTGGCAACGGTCATAACTTCTTATGTTTTTAGTACCGTCACCTTTGTTCCCTGTCCATACCGCAGTAAGTTCGTATTTGTGTTCGTGGGTCATTGTATTTTAGTTTATTCTTCTTCTAGTATAGATGTTCCTTTTGATTTATCACCTGAGGTCCATTCCCAATTTTCGTGAAGGCGAATTTTTCCATTTTCAAGAATTTCTGGTTTTGATTGGCAAAATCCGGTCATTAATTCGTCTTTTTCATTTATTTGGTGATAACGCATTTCTATATTTCCTAAATGATCAACTAAACCAATTAGATGTCCAAATTTAATCTTACCCCCTGAATATTTAGAGGTTAGAATACTTCCGTCTTGTTTGTAATGAAAAAGAGTTTCGTTTGACGTTTCTCCGTTTTCAGTATTGCTAATTGGTCTGAATTTTTTGTCGTTGTAGTTCATTGTGTGTTTGATTATTTTGTCGAATTAAGTACCCTTAAATCTTGATGGATACTCTAATTGCAATGTGGCTAACGAATAACCGTCATTCGTACAATTTTATCTCCTGAAACTTCATAAATCATTACAAGTTTAGTTCTTTTCTTGCTGCCTTTTCTCCCTTTAATTGACTCGTGATCAATGACTTTATTACCTAATACTATGCGATGTAAAATGGTGGAATGTAATTTTGGTGAAACATCAAAAAGTTCCTTGTAAAGTTTTCTTATCGCTTCCTTTCCAAATGCAACAGGATCGGATGTTCCAAACGAATACAATGCAATTGTGTCCGGGAAAGAGCTCATAAATCCCTCGATGTTTCGTTGATTGTAATAATCAAGGTTTTCTTGCACAACATCTGCGGGAGTTTTGATCTCTTGAGACTGAGTCATAAGAATAGACAGGAAACAAAACAAAAATAAATAGATTGGTTTCATGATGTAAATCTATCAAATTCTATTTGTATTTTATATTAGTTTGGTAAACTAGTGTTAGCAGACTATTGTTTTCTTTTACCCGGCGCTTAATTGAGTATTTTTTTTTATTTGTCCTAAAGTCCAAGTTTCTTAAAAGAAATTTTAATTTCCTCTTACTAATTTGACAGAATGCAATTCTGTTTTGTTCATTCACTCTGATGTAAGTTTTATTTTAACAAAAAGTAATAAATAAAAGCCCACAAGACAATAAAGAATAACCCTGGGTATAATACGGTTTTGAGTTGTTTCATATCTTTTTTAATAATTAAAAGATATAATAAAACAAGGATGAATATCGAGATTAGTCCGATTGGAATGAATGGATACGTCATAATAGTTGATTTGTTTTTTGTTTTTCTTCTGTTGTTTAGGGTGCTTGGAAAATGTTATAAGGTTTTCGGACTTGGCGAAGGTAGCGATTTTACCACAAAAGCTCATACAAAGCAAACGCTTCTAATTTACGAATAAACTTTCACCTGAAGATCAATTCTCGCCTGTTGAGCTTTCCATGTGTTAGCAACGGTTATAGTTTATAGCAGTTGATTAAGATCCTGTCTTCCAATAATTGTCATGATTTCCACGACATCTTCATTCATTTTGTAGAATATACTATCTACACCAAACCGCGGAGCAGCACCAAGGTATACACAACGTCGGTATCCAGGTTTAATAAAATCAACAGATTCGAATGATTGCGGATTTTTAGCAATAAGTTCAAAGTGTACAAAGAAAGAGTCAAAGTATTTATCAGCTTGTTTTAACCCAAATTGCTTAACGCTGTAATGATGGATTCTGATCAAATATTCCTTTGCAACATAGCTTAATTTGTATTTACTCATTAAGCAAACTTTTAGAATGCTTCAAAATTTCTGATTTGGAATCGGTTGTAAATCCAGATTTTTCAGCTCCGTCTATGTTTAATAAACATTGTTAGGCTTAGTTTCTTTCAATATTATATCCTGATTGGATTCTGGGAAGTAACTTTTAAAGAAACCTTTCCGTTTCAAATAAACTACAAATAACAAAAATACCAATTGAATAATCACGTTTGAATATTCGACAATCCAGTTATTAACGCCTGATATTTCAATATTGTATATAGCGCCTAATTTCCAATTAGTCCCAAAAAATGAAAAACCTACCCAATTAACTCCACTATGCATTCCAACACTTAACCAGATTGACCCTGAGTAATAATAGAGCAAAGAATAAATATAAGAGGCAACGAAAAGACTTGTGAAATATCCTATATTAAAGTCGTTGAGCACTAAGTGACCTAAAGCAAAAATTAATCCCATTAAAGTGAAAATGATATGTGGATTCATATGATTTTTTAACTTCTCGATAGGGTATGCTCTAGTTCCTAATTCTTCAATGAAAGAATTCCAAAAAATAAAGCCAATTAGGAAATAAGTATAATAACCTAAGTAGTTAAGAATGGGTATATTTGAACTGACGATGGGTGAATAGTTAACGGTTTCTGCGTTAAATATTAAAACGAGATATTTTAAGGAAACTAAAAATGCTCCGATAAAGAATCCAATAAATAAGGTTGTCCATATTTTTGACTTAAAACCAAGTTCACTGAACTTCTTTTGATGGATATATTTCTGAGCTAACCAAATGATCCCAATTGAACATATTCCAAATAGAAAAAAGAAAAAGACATTCCCAAAACCAACATCAAAGTTAAGGCCAGTATTCTCTCGGATATTTATTCCAAATTGCTCGGCAATTTTAATCAAAGGCAACATTATTGCAACTGATAAAAAAACAATCAC
>CAIUSK010000438.1 GCA_903901805.1 uncultured Flavobacteriales bacterium | reverse complement strand
AGAAAAAAGAAAATAATTAGTGTTCTCATGGTATTTTAATTCTAGTTAGTTGACACTTCAGATGGATGCAACGTTTTGCAGATTGGCGATGGGCGGCCTTTTTATAACAAAAGTTGGTTCGGAGAACTGAACCTTCGGCTACCACCAAACTGTCATTGTAACACGACCGCGAAGCAGAACGAAAGTAAACCCCGCCTTTTAGCTTCGCTGCTTCTTCGAGGTGGGTAGGTGCTGTTATTGGGCGTTTTTCTTCTCATCTGTTTGTCAACGATTTGTTTAAGGTTGTGAGTAAAAAGTTAGCAATGTGATTTTGTTCTTCTGTCACATTTTGTCTGTTGGCGTTTAATGATTTCTCAAATGCTAACTTAAATTCATACCAACCGTCTGTCAACCCATTCGCATATTTATGTGAGTCTTTAAATTTAACGGCAATGTCTGTTTTGTTGTCCGAATTTAGTAAGTCAAATATTTTCCAATATTCCAACCAAGATGTTATCTGATAATTTTCCTCCTTCATTTCTATCTGGGAAAGTTAAAAGACAACCAAATTACGAATATTATTGTCAGAGTTAAAGATGTCAATGAACCGAATAATAGACCCCATCCGATTTCCTTTGTTTTTGATTGTGTCGGACTATTAATTCTGATTAAAAGTCCACTTACAAGACAAGACATGAATATCAATATTATCAGATAAAAATTGTCCAACAGTTTAAGCGTCACAAGTGATAAAAACTGAATTAAAATTGTCAATATAAAAGATACTATTTTCATTGCGTGTCTGTCTTTAAAATGGCACATAACGTTTCCGCGCTTGGCTAAGCCGATTTTTAAAATTAATATTATTTACCTTCGGTGCTGCTTCGCGGTGCGATCAATGATCTAAAGTTTTTATGTTATTCGTTTTTCGTTAAATAGATTTCGGCTTTTTTGCTAAGCGTGTGTTAGAGGTATCTTGTTTTAAGTTATAATCATTAATAAGTATTCTTTTCTGAATTTCTTTATTTTTCAACCAAAACTTCCATTTCGGGAAATTCAATTTGTGTAATGTGTCCCAAGTTCCATTATCGTTTATTGTTTGAAAATGAAATCTTTTAGGTTGACCGTCCCATGAGTACTCAATAATTCTCATTCTGCCAATTAGTCCTTCAAGGAGATTTAAAATAAGTTCTTCAAAACTTCTTTCATTATGATTGAAATGATCATGTACGCCTCCATTTCCGTAATCAATAAAACTCTCTCGCGGATGAAAAAAGATTTTAATATCAAATCCGTCTTCATTTGAAGCTTTAAGCACTAAATCATCTTCATTTAGATTATATTTTAAATCTTCAACTAAGTCGCTTAGTTCATTAATTATATCTTGAATGTTTATCATGGATATCTCATTACCTCTAACTTACTTAACCCCCCACTATCTCCCAGAAGTATAACATACACTTGTTCGCTTTGCCTAATAGAGTGGGGATTTACGAATATATTAATAAACTACCTAATTCTAGTAATATCAAATATCATTGTTGAAACGTGTAATTATTAAGAAAATCCCTTTTTAAAATTGACTTAGACAAAACTGGGAGCTTTATTCTGCCTTCAAGGTGTTTCCAAGCACTTTGATTGATTTGGACAAAGCAATGAATGCAGGAATCTCAATACATTTCCTTTTATTTTCCATGCGTAAGTTTCAATACCTCAGCATTTCTAGCATCAACAATAATCAAAAAAGTTCCCCCATCCATTCCTTTGGGCAACGTACCCGAAATTACCCAATGATTATCAATCAGATAGCTTTCATATGGCTTTTGACTTTCGATATTGTTTTTTCCATATACGCTGTAAAGAATTGGTTCAATAACTTGTTGAGCCGTTTCTTTATCCTTGATGATAATCGTATTTGTATCAATTACGTTGTGTTGCGTTTGATCTGTTCGTGCTGTTTTGAGTTCTTTTTCAGCATATGCCCTACCCAGTATAATTCTCTCATGTTGATTTGTTTTTTCGCTATCAATTTGACCGCAAGCGGTTAATGCAATTTCAAAAAGCATCAATAGAATAAGGTATTTTGGATTTTTTAGAACGATCAACTTTTTTAAATTTAATATTCGTTTTTATTGATTTCATTCATTTTAGCAACGGCTTCTGGCTCTCCTTTATCTATGGATAAATTCAAAAATTCAATCCCTCTCTCCAAATCACCTTTCTTTATCAAGAAATCTGCGTAATGATACTCCAATAAATCAACAGGGACAGTTAATGATTCAAATGATTTTATGAAGTAATTTTCAGCTTGCACATTATTTCCTTTCGATTGATAATAAAGGGCTAAATTCCTAAATGAATAGGCAATATCATTGTATTTAGTGGCCATTGCTTTATCAATCCATTTTTTACCTTCCTCCCACTCTCCTATCTGAATCAACGCATATCCTAAATTATCATTGGCAAATGCATTTTCTGGATTCAACTGAATTGAACTTTTAAAATATTCGACACTTCTTTGATAGTGTTGCAGCATGATGCAATTATATCCCATATCGTTGTAGGCATCAGATTTTAACAAAATATTTTTTGTCAGTTCTACTAACCCTTCCAATTTGCCAATGGCGTCTTCATATTCCTTCAAAAAATATTTGTCATTTGCCAATTTTAATAGCTCATATGCTTCTAATTCATTCTTATCAAAAAGATTTGTTGGGTTGTGTGACAAATACTTCATGTTAATTTCGAATTGCCGTTTTATTTCAATTGGTAATTCATTTTTCCAATGAGGTGAGTTGTCATTTTGTAATTTAGCATATAAAGCGAGTGCATAGGCCATAATTTCAATAGGCATTTCGGATTTATATTTCCATTTTTGCACCCACATTCCAACTTCTACCGAACCTGAATCTTCAAGATGTTGCGACAATAATACTCCAAAGCCAAAAAAGATTCCAGCTATATAAATAAACAATTGAGAATCTTCATTTTGCTCTAATTGAATGGAATACACATTTAGCTTGATAAAAACGAATTCAAGAATTAAAAAGTAAACCAATCTTTTCGGCTGTTGAAGTAAAAAGTTTGCCACATAAATTTTATAATTCCCATCAAGAATTTCTACTTCTGTTTCGAATGTGTGTCCTTCAACAGATAAAGGCATTCCTGAGATATCCCTCAAGTCTTTATGTAATTCAAACGTTATAAAATCCCTATTTATCCGAAATAATGTACATAAGTCAGTAAGTATATTTTCTAGTAAAACCGCTTCATTTTCAAATGTTTTAGGGAAGAAGTCTTTTGAAAATAGAATGGGATTACTTTCAGGATGAGGATAACTAAAGGTATTTATTAACCACTGAAAATTTTCTTCCACCCAAAGTTGTTCCGTTGCTGAAATGAGAATCTTTGTGTCCTCCTTCTTCTTATTAAAAAAACCAAATAATTTCAAATCCTTGATACTAACTAATTACTATTCATTCAAAAAACGAATCAAACCGTTCAAACTGTTGTGAGTAAAATCGTTTACCCTTGCTCTTTATTCACCCATAGGTATTTCAATCTTTTTCCCGAGAAATTTTGGTTCGTTGCCAATGATGAAATCCAAAAACAACTTCACACGCGCAAACTTTTCTCTTACCTTAGTTTTAAATCCATTATAGGCAGTTACATCTTTGGCGTTGTATCCTATGGCTTTTATTCCGTAATGCCTTGCGATTACAATGGCTCGTTCATTATGAAATTGCTGTGAAATGATGGTGAATTCTGTTTGTGAAAACACTTTCTGTGCCCTAATAACCGAATCAAAGGTCCTGAAACCGGCATAATCTAGAAAAATGACTGATTCCGGAATTCCCCGTTTAACTAACTCATTTTTCATGTCTGTTGGCTCGTCATAAGTTGATTTACTGTTGTCGCCACTGATTATCACATATTTGATTTTTGATTTTTTGTAAAGCTCCACCGTAGCGTCAATCCGATATTTCCAATACCCATTTATTTTACCATTACTCAAGTATTTGGATGTACCTAGCAGTAAACCCACTCTATTTTTGGGGATTAAATTTGGATTGTCGTACAAATACGTTTTTGTAGAACTAGAAACATAGTAATCACATGAAAATAAGGCAATTATCGAAATCACCAAGAGGATTGAAACCCCAATAACTAGTTTTTTTATCATGAAATGAAACTCACCGTTTGTAGTTGCTAATCTATTTATTTTTAAGCGAACACCATAACGAATGTATAAATAATTTCTCCATTCTAATTAGTCGAAAACGTAATAATTGTAATTTTCTTAAGTGATAAATGTTTTAGCCTTTTTAACTTTGTTCAATTTTTGTATATTTATTTAAACTTACCATTTTAACAAAATAGAATGACTGTTATTCAGAGAATAAAAAAACAAAAACCATGAAGTTTATCTCTTTCATTGCTGCCAGTTTAATCCTTTTTAGTTGCCATCAAACAACTGAAACGGTTCAGGAATCAACAAAAAATCTAAAATCGGGCAACACAAAAATTGGTAAAAAGTTCTTCGAGTATGATGAAATCGAGTATTACACCAACGTAATTGATGAAGAAAATATTGATAAACTATACGATAATCAATCAAAATCAGTGTTGGACTCCTTGAAAATGGGTGTAATTTTAGGTGAAATACCAACCTCAATTTCAGATTTAGCATTCATAGATCAGCTAGTCAAAATTGGGTATCAAAAGTTCTCCATCGATAAGTCCAAATTTAGGGAGGTTGACGCTATTTTCGTTGAAAAAGTAGATGCCGACATGGAAGTATCTGCGTGTGAAACTATCTTTCGCGACATTCTCATTTTTAAAAAGAAAAACAAAGCAGTGGGTGTTGTTAAAATTTGTTTTTCATGCGGTGTGTATCAGATAAAAGGGGCAAAAGCCAATACAGATTCTTTTGGTCAAAATGACGATTATGAAAAACTTGCTAAATTGCTTGGAAAATAAAATTAACTATGGATCAAACTGTTTCCTTTGTGTGGAATGAAATTAACCCAAGTATGAAATATCTTTTCGCACTATTTATTACTCTGGGACTTGTTTCTTGCGGAATTTGGAAAAAAGAGAAAATAGTTACAATGACTTCGGATTGTGAATTCTTACCAGAAAAAAATCAAGGAAGTAATCATTTCGCAAATTTTGTAAGAGAAATCGAACTAATCAAACTTTGCGATCCTCATACAATTTTTGTTTTATTCACCTTAGATACAGCTGGCGTAGTTTCTAACCCGGATTTTAAAATTTCAAAAAAATATCCCGAAGATGATTGCAAACCAGAATCTTTGTATATAGCACAATTGAAAGTAGATTTTTTAAGGACCATACCCAGGTGGGAGCTGGTAGATATAAAAAAAGATACCAATGCCAAAATTAGATTATCTATACCTGTAACATTTTGTCTTCGAAAATAAACCAAAATAACATACAAAATACGATTGGAATTGTAATTCTACTCCTTGGAATGCTGTTGTTGCCTTGTGTATTTCAAAAAGGAGGAGTTGAAAATGAAGTGCTAGTATATATTGGGGGTGTCTCACTTATGAGTTGTTTGATTTTATTGGTCCGCACATTAAATTATAAAGAGCTTCTACTCGCAATTTGTATTTGTCCTATCTTACTCTTTTTAGGTTTGGCACTACAATTTGTGATTGTGATTGTACTTTATGGGGATAAAACCTGGTGGTTGT
>CAIUSK010000437.1 GCA_903901805.1 uncultured Flavobacteriales bacterium | reverse complement strand
ATAGATCCTGCGAGGGAATAAATAACTAAGGCCATGCTATTAAATCGATTATGGATTGCCATGTTTGTTATTGCCATGATAATGGGAGTGGGAAAATTCGTTTTTCTGCAAGACACTGAAATTTTTAAGGTAATTGTACAGGCCTTATTTGATTCCGTTAAAAATGGGTTCGAATTAATTCTTGGTTTAGTTGGTGCTCTTTGTTTATGGATGGGGATAATGAATATTGGTGAAAAATCAGGAGTGGTGAACTTGTTATCTAAATTGGTGAATCCGCTTTTTTGCAAATTATTTCCTGAAATTCCCAAAGATCATCCGGCACAAGGAGCTATAATGATGAATTATAGTGCCAATATGCTCGGGCTTGACAATGCTGCCACCCCAATTGGATTGAAGGCAATGAATTATTTGCAAGAACTCAATCCAAACAAAGAAACTGCGAGCAATGCTCAAATCATGTTCTTGGTATTAAACACTTCCGGACTTACAATTATTCCAGTGAGTATTTTAGCCTACCGGAGTGGAGCTATGTCCAAAGACCCAACGGTTGTTTTCATGCCCATTTTAATTGCTACTTTTTTTTCAACGATGGCGGGCTTGATTTTTCTTTCCATCAAGCAAAAAATTAATTTATTACAACCAGTAGTACTTGCATATTTGGGTGGGATGGCTTTTTTCATCTTTGGTTTATTGGCTTGGTGCATTTATCATCCGGGGCACATTCAATTAATTTCTGATGTGGGAGGTAATTTTATTTTGCTCAGCGTCATTGTATTATTTATCGTTTTGGGTGTTCGAAAAAAAATTAACGTATATGATACTTTTATTGAGGGTGCCAAAGGAGGATTTGAAGTGGCACTCACTGTTTTACCGTATGTAATTGGAATTCTGGCCGCTGTTTCGGTTTTTAGAGCCTCAGGAGCTATGCAAGTATTGTTTGATGGTATTGCTGTAGGTCTAACAGCTTTAGGGGTTAAGACGCTCTCTTTTATTGAAGCCTTACCGGTTGCATTTATGAAGCCATTTAGCGGACCTGGTGCGCGAGCAATGATGTTGGAAACCTTTAAAATTCATGGGGTTGATTCGTTTTTGGGGAAACTTGCCTCCACATTTCAAGGATGCACAGACACCACGTTCTATATTTTAGCCGTTTACTTTGGTTCCGTAGGGATTAAAAAAATGCGATATGCCCCAGTAGCTGGGCTGGTGGCAGATTTTTCAGGATTCATTGCAGCCATTTTCTTGGCTTACATGTTTTACTGATACAAGAAATTCACTGAAAAAGTGATTAAAAAAGCAATTAACCATCCATGTATAACCTCTTCCATGGTATGTTTTTTTAGGTAAAGCCTTGCAGAAATTGTTACTCCAGTAATGATTACGGAAAGTAGAATAATCCAAAATTCAAAATACTGTTGTTTCATACAATACGCTAAAATATACCCAAATAAAATCCCTCCCCCTGCGGCGTGTAAACTAACTTTAAATTTAAAATTCACCAGGAAAAGCGTCAGTGAAACTAGGGCTCCAGAAAGCGGTAAAGAATAAATAAACGTTGGAATTAATGCGTCTCCTGCTTTTAAAATAAAAAGTAAATACAAGGCAGTCGTATAAAAAACCAGCAATAAAATAGGGAAAAATCGTTGGGTACGATCGTTAAGTTGGATGGACGAGATCATTTTTCTATTGCGCAAAATGAGAATTGAAACGCCAGGTGCAATCACGGTAAAAATCACATATAAGTTAAGAACAGCCCATTTCATAGGATTTGGTAAGCTCCACAAAGAATTTTGATTAATCACAAAATCCTCAAATGAGATGGTAAAAAAGGTTAGAACTAAACAATAAATGGGGATGAATAAAGGCATAAACACCCATGAAATGATATGTGAAACGATACGCATTATAATTCTTTTCTTAATCTAGCCACAGGGATATTCAATTGTTCTCGGTATTTTGCAACGGTTCGGCGCGCAATATTGTAGCCTTTGTCTTTTAATAATTCCATGAGTTTTTCATCAGGTAAAGGCCGTTTTTTATCTTCTGCCTCAATGGCATTGGACAATATTTTCTTTACCTCACGCGTTGAAACCTCCTCCCCACTATCGGTGGATAATGATTCGGAAAAGAAATACTTCAAGGAATATATTCCAAAGTTTGTCTGTACATATTTACTATTTGCCACCCGCGAAACGGTAGAAATATCCATTTGAACCACATCTGCAATATCCTTCAAAATCATGGGACGAAGATTGGTTTCATCACCTGTTAAGAAAAAATCGCGTTGGTATTCCATAATTGCCGTCATGGTAATCAACAACGTGGTTTGGCGTTGTTTAATCGCATCGATAAACCATTTGGCACTATCCAATTTTTGTTTCACAAACGAAAGGGCTTCCTTATCTGATTTTGAAGTTTTGGCTCCCTCTGCATAGGTGCGCAACATGTTGGCATATTCTCGACTAACTTTCAGATCTGGAGCATTACGAGAGTTCAAATTTAATTCCAATTTTCCTTCAGATTCAAAAAGCAAAAAATCAGGAATTATTTGTTGAAAATTTTGCGCGGCATCTCGGGTACTTCCGCCTGGTTTAGGATTCAATTTAAGAATTTCGTCGATGGCTTTTTTTAATTCTTCATCGGTAAGATCCAATTTCTTTGCAATCTTATCGTAGTGTTTTTTAGTAAATTCTTCAAAAAACTTTTCTAAAATCATCAAGGCATGAGATCGATGCGGCTTTCCGTCTTGTTTTCGTTTCATTTGAAGCACTAAGCATTCTTGCAAGTCGCGCGCTCCAACACCGGCAGGGTCCAATTCGTGAATCAAGGCCAATGTTTCTTCAATTTCAGCTTCAGTAACGGTAATTCCAACGGAAAAGGCCAAATCATCTACCAAAGCATCTACTTCCCGATTCAGGTATCCCGACTCGTCTAAATTTCCAATAATCGTATCTGCAATGAGGTATTGATTATCAATCAAAGCAAGCAATTGAATTTGTTCCATTAATTTTTCACGAAACGATTGCTCACCGGAAAGAGGAATAACCCGTTCTTCTTCGTCTTTAGATTGATTGTTTGCTTGAGTTTTATAGTCTGCTGAATCATCATCCAAATAATCCGACAAATCAAACTCTTCCTCATCGTCGTCAAACTCATCTTCATTATCTTCTGCATCATAGTCATCTTCCTCCTCTCGTTCTTCGCCTTCCTCTAACGCCGGATTTTGCTCAATTTCTTGTTTAATCCGCTGATCGAGTTCAATGGTTGGTACTTGAAGCAACTTCATCAACTGAATTTGTTGAGGAGAAAGTTTTTGCTCTAGTTTTTGAATTAAATGCTGCTTTAGTGCCATGATGTATTACTTAGTATAAAGGTATTCTTTTTTCAAAAAACAGACCAAAAATTAAATTTAAAAAAATAGAACCAACTATAGTACTTTTCAGCGCTGTATCGTTTATCTTAGCAACACCAAATCATTTTCCATGAAGTATTATCTTTTGCTAACCCTAATTACCTTCATTTACGGGTGTTCCTCCCAACGACAAACGTTGGTTTTTATTAAACATACACCTTATTGCGGTGGAGCAAGACCCACACCTGAAATGGCCCGTGGAACAACTGTGATGGCAGCAAAATCTAAGTTTGCTTTGACAAAAAAAGGAGAAAAAACGGTTGAAAAATGGATTACGACCGATACATCCGGAACCTGGGCAGGGAAATTAAATGCAGGAAATTATGATGTATATCGAGCAGACAAATTTCTAAACAGCGAAGTATTGAAGGTGCAAATGAATTCTTTCATAATTGATACGACAAATTATCGGTTTGTTGGAGAAAAATGCCTCGATTTATGGAAAAAAGAACCTGATTATAGCTTTACAGTGGCCAATTCAGGGTCAATACACATTGAATTAAAAGGGAAGTGTTTTGTAGGATTTACTCCATGCATCGAATACATTGGTCCAAAAGTACAATAGATGGAATTTTTACCGAAAGATATCGAAGAATACGTGCTGCGGAATACCCCAAAAGAATCTGAGGTATTGTATACACTGAATAGAGAGACACACCTAAAAGTAATGCAACCCCGCATGCTCAGTGGTCATTTTCAAGGTCAATTGT
>CAIUSK010000436.1 GCA_903901805.1 uncultured Flavobacteriales bacterium | reverse complement strand
GGGCGAGAATATTGTTAATTGGATTGATTATCCTTTACTTCGCTACTGGACTTCAACGATTGTTCAAGAAAGTTCCATAAGCAAACAACCTTTGTTTCCAATATGTCGATTGGTTTATTTCTATAATACTAATTCCTAGGCTAGAACTTGCATGTATCATTTTAACTAATTCTCCTTTTTTCGAAATGACTAATCCAACATGAGAAATTCGACCATCATTTTTAAAAAAGACCAAATCTCCACATTGAACATTAAATACATCCAATTTAGTTGATTTAGCATATTGATCTCCAGCTGTTCTTGGGATATTCAAGCCTTCATGCTTCATAACATACTGGGTAAATCCGCTGCAATCAAATCCTGAAGGATCCTCTCCTCCCCAAGTATATTTAACACCTAATTGTTGTTTGGCATACTTAGCCAAATTAATTCGATTTTGAGTTAATCCTTTATAATCCGAAATGTCGCTACTTATTGAATTAGAACCTTCAGCAAAGTTCACGCCCTCAAACCCAGAAAAAAAAGAATCAACTAATTGAGAATAGCCACTTGCATATTTCTTCAATTTAGTTTGATTTAATTCTGATAACCAATTCGATAAATCTTGTTTTAACCCATATAGCTCATACGAATGAGCCTCTAAAAATTGTTTTCCGTCAACAGTATTTTTTATTTCAGTTAATAACTTAATTGCTTTATTTGGTTCCTCTAAATTACGTTTAAGCCAGTATATATTCGCACTTTTTTGTAGGGTGGTTAACGCAAAATAATAAGTAGGTGCAATTAGCAATTTCGTTTCCTCCTTCACTCTGAGCTTCTTTGCTTTTCGATAAATTAAACCGTAATGACCCTGAAAATACAATTGCTCCAATTTATCACCAACGGGATGTTGAGCAAATAATGAATTCAAAAACAAGCTAAATAAAATCACAAGTCCTCCTTGTTTCATATCCTAATTATTGTGTTCATTTTAAAGGTAGTCATTCAAAGCAATCAAGCATAAAAAATTCGATGTTAAATATATTTTTTATGGATTTATGAATTGTTGGTTTTTAGTTAATAAAATTAGGAGTTAGGATTCGGAATTCATAGAAAAGAACTGTAATTTTATAATCAAATTATATCATGGGAAAAGTAATTGCAATTGCAAATCAAAAAGGTGGCGTAGGAAAAACAACTACTACTATAAATCTAGCGGGTTGTTTAGGTGTTTTGGAGTATAAAACACTTATTATTGATGCAGATCCGCAAGCAAATGCAACATCTGGTTTAGGATTAGACCCAAATACCACCAGAAATATCTATGATTGCTTAGTCAACGATCAAGATCCAAAAGAGCTTATTGTTGAAACGACGAGTCCGAATTTATTTATTTTACCCTCAAACATTGATCTAGTTGGTGCTGAATTAGAAATGATCAACTTGCCAAATCGAGAAAAAATGCTTCGTTTGGCTATTGAAAAAATAAAAGACGATTTTGATTTTATACTGATTGACTGTTCACCTTCTTTAGGATTGATAACTGTAAATGCAATAACAGCAGCTGATTCAGTAATGATTCCTGTTCAATGCGAGTTTTTTGCGCTGGAAGGATTGAGTAAGCTTTTAAATACCATCAAAATTATTCAGGGAAGACTGAATCCAGAATTAGAAATAGAAGGGATTTTATTGACCATGTATGATACCCGATTGCGTTTAGCGAATCAAGTAGTGGACGAAGTTAAAACTCATTTTCAAGAATTGGTTTTTGACACAATAATTCATCGTAATACAACGTTAAGTGAGGCCTCTAGTTATGGAAATACGATCGTGATGCATGATGCCGCGAGTAAAGGCTCAACAAATTACCTGAATTTTGCACGGGAAATTCTTCAAAAAAATAACTTAACACGAATCGGTAACGACGATAAAAAAATTGAATTTGACCATGAGCTCTAATCCTAAAAAACGTCCGGCACTGGGAAAAGGACTTAGTGCACTTCTGGAAAACTCAAATACAGATATCACTTCAAAATCAAGTCATACTGGTTTAGTTGGTTCAATTTCCATGCTTGCTGTTTCAGATATTGAAGCAAATCCTTTTAATCCGAGAACTCATTTTGAGAAAGAAGCACTCATGGAATTGGCAGAATCGATAACTACTCACGGTATCATTCAACCATTAACCGTTCGGAAAATGGGGCGTGATAAATATCAATTAATTTCAGGAGAACGAAGATTTAGAGCATGCCAAATTGCAGGAATCACTGAAGTTCCGGCGTATGTTCGCGTTGCCAATGATCAGGCTATGTTGGAAATGGCATTGGTTGAAAATATTCAACGCGAAAACTTAAATGCAATTGAAATAGCATTATCGTATGATCGCTTGATTCAAGAATGCAGCCTAACACAAGAGCAACTTAGCCAGAAACTAGCCAAATCTCGTTCTGGAATCGCAAATTTTCTTCGTTTGTTAAAACTACCGGCAACCATTCAAGCTGGAGTTCGCGATGGAAAAATATCAATGGGACATGCTAGAGCATTGTTAAGTAGTGAAAATGAAGCAGAAATGCTGGAGAAATATCAACACATTCTTGATGCTAATCTTTCCGTGCGCGAAGTAGAAACGTTGACCAAAAACTCTTCCAAATCTCCCGTATTTCAACCAGTTGAAAAAATAGCACTTACAAAAAACCAAGCTGTTTTTAAAGATTTTCTATCTGATCGGTTATCTACTAAGGTTAACATTGTTAAATCTAAGACAGGTTCGGGAAAAATCTCACTTAACTTTAGCTCTGAAGCAGAGTTAAATCGTATTATTCAAACATTAAAAGGCTAATGCGTCTTGTTTTGTGTAGTTTTCTTTTCGTAGGAATGACCTTTTTTGGAGTCACCCAGAATTTACTTCCAGAGAAAAAAGAAAAAGACACTACGCAAACACACTCGGTTAAAAAAGCTGTTATTCTCTCTTCGTGTATTCCAGGAGCAGGGCAAATATATAATCATATCGCCATGCCTAAGGGT
>CAIUSK010000435.1 GCA_903901805.1 uncultured Flavobacteriales bacterium | reverse complement strand
TTTTAGGCGAGAAGCATCCCAACCAGCCTGGTTTGCGTGAACCAATGCCATCAAATGAGATCCAGAGCCATAACGGGAAATAGCAAATGTTTTATTTTGTAGATCACTCATTGATTTAACGGTAGAATCCACTGGCACATGAACTCCCCAGCGCAATGGAGAATTTACATATACTTGAATGATCTTTGCAGGTAAGCCATCTAAAATAGCTTTGGTAATCCCCTCTGTTAATAGAACAGCAATATCCAATGACCCAATATCTAATCCTTTGATCATTTGGCCCGTTCCACCAGTCATATCACTCCAATGTAACTCGAGTCCTATTTCACTAAATTTTCCTTCTTCAATAGCTAATCGCCAAGGCAAATTAAAATGCTCAGGTACTCCTCCAATTTTAAGTCCTTTCATACTTATTTTATTTCAACAAATTGCATTTCATACAATTTCCTATAGTAACCATCTTGTTTTAATAAACTAGCATGTGTACCAATCTCAACTATTTTACCTTTCTCTAGGACCACAATTTTATCCGCTTTTTGAATAGTTGATAAACGATGTGCAATTACAATTGAAGTTCTACCTTCGGTCAATCGCTCGGTGGCCTTTTGAATCAATGCTTCAGACTCATTATCAACGCTAGATGTAGCTTCATCAAGAATTAATATATGTGGATTATAAATGTATGCGCGGATGAAAGCAATTAATTGACGTTGTCCTACGGATAAAACTCCCCCTCGCTCGCCAATTACATAATCATAGCCTTCGGGCAGTTTCTCGATAAATTCATGAGCCCCAACTGCTTTTGCAGCCAAAACAACTTGATCTCTATCTATCTGTGGATTCCCTAGAGTGATATTGTTATGAATAGAATCCGAAAAAAGAAAAACGTCCTGCAATACAATTGCTATGTTCTTTCTTAGCAATGCTAGATCAATTTCCTTAATATTAGATTCCCCAATAAATATTTCGCCCTCTTGGTATTCATAAAATCGGCCGAGTAAATTCACAATTGTTGATTTTCCAGCACCCGTTGCACCTACAAATGCAACCATTTCACTTGGCTGAATTTCCAATTCAATATTACGCAGAACGTAGTCATGCTCTTTGTAATAAAAACTAACGTTTTTGAATGAAATGGGTTTATTAAAATCGACTTGGGTGTCTTTTTTACCTTCGGTTTGAATGTGCTCATCGAGATCCAAGATTTCAAAAATTCGTTCGGCACGAACGGTGCCCCTTTGAAGTACATTAAATTTATCTGCTAATTGTCGAATTGGTCTGTATAGTTGATTAATCCATAAGGTGAAAGCAATAATTTGACCATACATTGCTTTAATTTCAACGGCACTCTTTCCCGCAATTTGCAAAGCACCCCAAACTAAAAGAAATGCAATGGATAAAGAACCTAATATCTCAACGACCGGGAAAAAAATTGAATTTGCCCAAACCGCATTGATATGCGCTTGTCGATGACCCTTGTTTATTTCCTGAAAATGGTCAAACTCTTTCTTTTGCCGATTAAATAATTGAACCAAGGTCATTCCTGTCAATCTTTCCTGCACAAAGGTATTTAGGCGAGTAACCTGTTGTCGCTCCAATTGAAAGGAACTACGCATTGCTTTTGCAAAAATACGCGTAGCAAAAATTAAAATCGGAATTGGTATTAACGTCATCAGAGACAGCTCCCAATTTGTTGAAAACATTAAGATTAGGACAAAAATCAACGAAATTAAATCTCCTGCAATTTCCATTAAGCCAGATGAAAAAACTTCAGTTACAGCCTCCAAGTCAGAAACAACTCTCGTAACCAACGCTCCAACTGGAGTTTGGTCAAAATACTTCATTCGAAAAGATAATATATGCTGAAACAATTTCTTCCGAATATCGTGAATAACAGATTGCGCTAATAAATTGGAAAAAAAACTGCCGATTAACTGAAAAACTCCCTCCAGTAATAGTAAACCTAAAATCAGTACAATCCAAAAGATTAAGGCATCTTTATTTTGTGATTTAATAATATATGAATCAACCATATTCCCTATCAATGCTGGACGCAAAGGGCCTAGAATAGAAAGTAAAATCGTACAAAAGATGGAGATTAGAAAAAATCGACGATAAGGCTTCGTGTAAGATACCAGACGGAAAAAAATGGAGATGTTCAATTTACTTTGTGAAGCCATAAATACAAAATTACCGAAAAAGCCCTCATAAGAGGGCTATAAAGTGACAAATATTCAATTTGTTAATCTGATTCTGTTACCAAGGTCTAATTGATTGGTATGCTTTTGGTGATGTTTTCATAGTTTTAATGTTGAGTTTTTAATTTTTAGCTATTACCATATTATTTTGAATATGAATGACTTTCGTTTCAAGAAGTTGCCCTTGTCCCATGAATTTTATATAATAATATCCATCGTTCAGTTCGTTTAAACTAATTTGTTGAGCATCAAAAACTGGAAAAGACGGCATAAAAAGTTCACCGCTTTCCATAACAATTTCTAACTCATCGAAACGATTGTCGTTCCACATAACGGTTATTGCATTAGTTACCGGATTTTTTGAAACCTTAACAACAGTGAATGCAGCTTGCGCAACAGGAACACTTCGTTGAGCATAGATAGAATTCATTGGTGACAAACAGGCAGCGATGAATAAAAAAGTAAGTGTAAGAGCTTTCATAACATTTGTATTAATTGTTTTCAATTCATGTTTCATGAGACAAAGGTGTACCCATAAAAAACAATGTCAAAAGAAATAAATGAAAACAACATGAATTTACACGATGCTATAGAGAGAAGCTTAAGCGGAAATACTTAGTGCTGACGGAAAGAAGCCTATTTTTCCAATTTGGACAGAATAATTGTGGTAGAGAAACCTTGGACTAAATCTATTGTTGAAACTAATCCTCCTCTAGATCTGACAAAATCAGACCCTACAATAAATTGACTAGAAGAATTATCTGTTTCATTGGCGTTATAATCCCCTCCCTTTACCAATACATCCGGACATAATTCCAGAATCAGTTTTTCTGGTGTCGTTTCACTAAACAAAACAATTGCATCAACGAACCCTAAAGCAGCTAAAACCAATGCCCGTGAATTTTCATCGTTTATTGGGCGATTTACATCCTTATTCTGCAAACGGACAGATTGGTCATCATTCAGTCCAATAACTAATCGATTACCGAGGGATGCGGCCTGGGCCAAATAGGTAACATGTCCAGCATGAAGGATATCAAAACAACCATTGGTAAAAACGACTTTATCATTTTTCAATTTCCACAATGAACAGCGTTGCTTGGCTTGTTCTACCGTAAGGATTTTCTGTTCAATAAAATCAAATCTGTTCATTATTTACGTTTGTTTTTGGAACAATGATCCAAGAGATTAATCCAATCAAAACTAACAATACCGTTTGAGATACCCAAATCAGCAAACCCAAGGCATTTCCTATGGCGAATGCTTCTTCTCTCGGTAAATCTGTCAAATAAAATCCAACTACTAATCCAACTAAAAGAGGATAACTTCCTATACCACCATTGGTTAGTGAGATACCAACTGAACCTGCGATAAAAGAAAATAAGACACATGAAATAGGAAGATCCTTCGTGCTTTCTAAAGAATAAAAAGGAAGAAGAAACATAAGTAAAAAACAAATCCATATAAAAAATGAATGAGCGATGTAGGCAAGAGGATTCTTCGTTTTAAAGATAGAAATGGAGCTTTGAAATAATTCCTTCGCGATGCGAAAAACTTTTATCCGTATTTTTTGAACTAACAAAGCAATTATTCCAATAACTAGAAGAGCCAGAAAAATGTAATATATAAAAAAAGAGTTTTGGGATGGATCAGAACCAAATTGCTCTTCAATGATCGTTTTAATTTTGAAAAAATCATCTTTCCCAAGGAGCAGCGCGGTGCATGTTATCATTGCTAAAAAGAAAATATCCACAATGCGTTCTGAGATGATTGTACCGAAACCTATAGTAAATGGAACCCCATCCGATCGATTAAGAACCATAGCTCGAGATGCCTCACCGGCTCGTGGAAGCGTTAAATTGACTAAATATCCAATCATCAAAGCGTGAAAACGATTATTCCTATTTGTTTTATAACCCATTGGTTCCAGTGCATATTTCCAGCGAAAAGCACGAGAAAAATAAGACGCTATGGCTATAAGAAGGGAAAGTAAAATCCAACGATAATCCGCTTGGCCAAGCGCTTGAAAAAATAACTTTTTCGATTGCTCTGACATGGCAGAAAAGAAATACCAAAATAAATAAATGCCAAGACCAAGAGGAAGAATTGTTTTAAGAAAAAAAACACTGGCCTTATTTACCATCAATCAATTGAATTAGTCTCCTCATCAGGAAACACCAGACAAGGTTTAAACGACTTTGCTTCTTCAAAATCCATAAATCCATATCCAATAATAATAATTTTATCGTTGACAGAAACCCGACGCGCTGCAGGACCATTCAGGCAAATTGTCCCTGAATTATAATCCCCTTTGATTACATAGGTTTCCAGTCGCTCCCCATTGTTTATGTTCACAATTTGAACTCTCTCCCCTTCTATAATATTGGCTGCTTGCATCAATCGCTCATCGATGGTGATACTTCCGATATAATTTAATTCTGCTTGAGTTACGCGAACACGATGAATTTTTGATTTAACGACTTGAATTAACATAGTTGAATTTAACGCGGCAAAAATAAGCAAATGAATTGTAAATAGTGAAAAGGACATCCAAAACTTTGAATTTACACAGTTTAAAGCATAAAAAAACCTGAAAAAAGCGAAAGAATCTATTGATGCCATCACACTTTTCAGGTCTTCTGCAAGTAAATGTAAACCAAAAATCAATTAACCGTTGTTAACTTCTAACTAAAAGACGAAGTCTAATTACAAAAAGTTGCTTCGCGTATTATTTTCCAAATAATCGTTCAAACAATCCCTTCTTTTTCTTAACTGGTTCCATGTAAGTGAATCGCATTCCAACATTGAAACGAAATTGATCTAAACTACCGGTTGTTGAATAATTTGTAGATCGAAACAAGCCAATTGGTAAATATTTGCTGGCATTAAAACTAATTCCGGAGCATTTAAATCCAGCTTTCTTAACTTCTTGTTTCTTGAAATTTATTGTTGAACCTAATCCGGCATTAACATAAAAATCTACTGGATTAATTTTAGGAATGGAAGTTACCCTTGAAGGTGCTATTTGAAGAAATGATAGATTCACCCCGGGCTCTATCAGAGCGTAAACACTGTTCTTTTTTTTGGAATAGGAGTATATTTTCACTCGGGTTGGAAGTGCCGTTCTGAACCCATGAATTTGCATATTTTCTTGAGAGGTAAGCTTCACGCCAACACAAGAATATTCGAATGATGCATAGGGTGAAATTAACCCATTACCTATTCTACGTATTAATTTTAATTTAGGACTAACCATAACTCCGAGTTGAAATCCCGCACCATATTGATTTTGATTCAATTGAGAATTTGATTCATTCCAATGATAGTTATTTAACGAAAATCCTGAATACACTTCGCGGTATTGGGCGAAAGAGTTGAACGATATTAAAATCATTAGTAGGCGAAATACTGAGCGCATAATTTGGTGTTAAATTATCACCCTAACGCAAAGACTAAATTTCGTTAAAGAAAATTTTCTATTTCTAATTCAATATTAAAGAAATTATCCACTTCCTCATTCAAATCTGGACAGTTTTGTTATTTTCTTTTTATAATAATCTCCCGAAGACTAAATATTTTTTAATCCAATGGT
>CAIUSK010000434.1 GCA_903901805.1 uncultured Flavobacteriales bacterium | reverse complement strand
AGATGTTGGCGAATACATCAACGAAGCAATGCGTAGTATTGAAACAGAATACGAAGCACTTGTTGGTGTACTACCTAAAGACTATAATCTTTTTGATAAAGACCTCTTACAGCGTGCTATTCGTGTTTTTAATGATGAAGCCTTAAACGATGTGCGTGGTGATGTTTTTGGACGCATATACGAGTTCTTCCTCAACAAATTCGCTATGAGCGGTGCACAAGAAGGTGGTGAGTTCTTTACCCCTCCTTCATTGGTGAATACAATTGTAAAAATCATTCAGCCCAATCACGGTGTTGTAGCGGATTTAGCAGTTGGTTCAGCTGGTATGTTTGTTCAAACTGCTCATTTCATTGAAGACGAAGGTGCTGATGCCTCTCAAAAAGTAACGTTCTACGGACAAGAAAAAGCAGATACCAATACCCGTTTAGCCAAAATGAATATGGCGGTTCATGGTTTGGAAGGAAGCATTATGCAAGGAAATACATTCTATGAGGATAAACACGAGCTCGTTGGGAAATGTGATTTCATTATGGCAAATCCTCCATTCAATGTAGATGGGGTTGATAAGAGCAAAGACAGCATTAAGAAAGACCCGCGCCTACCTTTTGGTTTACCCAAAAACGATAACGGAAATTATCTTTGGATTCAATATTTCTATTCTTGTCTAAATGATAGCGGAAGAGCAGGGTTTGTAATGGCTTCTTCGGCTTCTGATGCAGGTCATTCTGAAAAAGATATTCGCCAAAAATTAGTGGAAACAGGTTCAGTTGATGTAATGGTTTCCATAGGTACAAAGTTCTTCTACACACGCTCGTTGCCTTGTACGCTTTGGTTTTATGACCGAGCAAAAGAAAAAGACAGCCTAAGAGCCGATAAAACGCTTATGCTTGATTTGCGTGATGTTTATAGAAAGGTTTCTTCAAACCTACACGATTTCACGCCTGAGCAGTTGAATAACATCCAATCCATTGTTGGTTTGTATCGTGGTAATAAATCGGTTTTCAATAAAACTGTTGAAGGTTATTTCTCGACAATCAATGAGCATTTAACGGAATTAACAGCGAAAGCCCAAGATTTAGTTGCTGATTACAGAAGTGCTATTCTTCCAACTTTAGAAACAGCCTTGCCAAAATCTTGGCTAATCAGGTGGAATGAAACCATCGACCAAGATGATATTGCTTTTACGGAGCAAGTTGCCGAAGAATTGGCTAAAACTCGCTTGACATACAACGAAAAGAACCTTGTAACACTTGATAAAACGGTTACAGACCATTTGAAAAAAGCAAAACGAGGCTACAATAATTTCCTGAAAGCCATTAACGCATTTGTGAAGGAAGCAGGAAAAGAGGATGATTTGCGAAAAAACAAAGAGTGGAAAGCGAATGTGTTGGACAAACTAAAAGAAATGGAAACTGATTTTTCAGTTTACAGCCAGTCCATTGACCAAATTCTATACTTTAACAAGGAAGCAAATTGGTTGTTAAGCCGTTTCTCAAACGGAGAATATGCTGATGTTGCTGGATTATGCAAAGTGGTTTCTAAAGCTGAAATCGCCCAAAACGATTTTAGCCTCACAGCAGGACGTTATGTGGGCGTAGCTCCGCAAATTGATGAAGATTTTGACTACGAAGAACGTATGTCAGAAATCAAAGTGGAACTGCGAAGCCTGAACGAAGAAGCCATTGGTTTAGCCGAACAAATACAGTTGAACCTAACAGAATTAGGACTATGAGTTCGGAACTGACACTGTATAAAGATTTATTGGTCGGCATTAAAGCACGAGTTCGACAAGCGCAAACGAAAATTTTTCAAACGGCTAACGCTGAAATGTTGGCTACTTATTGGGATATTGGCAAATTGATACACGAACGCCAACAACAAGAAGGCTGGGGAAAAGGAATTATTCCTCGCTTGGCGATTGACCTGAAAAATGAATTGAGTGATGCGAAAGGTTTTTCTGAACGAAATATCTTACGTATGTTAACTTTTTACAAAGAATATCAATCACTTACAATTTGGCAACTGCCCGTTGCCAAATTAGAAACTGACGAAAACTCAATTAGGCAACTACCCGTTTCACAATTAGAAACGGATGAAAAATCAATTTCGCCACTACCCGTGTCGGAATTAGAAAAAGATGAAAATGCAATTTCGCCATTGCCCGTGGCGGAATTACAAGCTAATGAAATACAGTTAATTACAAAAGTTGGATGGTCACATCACGTTATTTTGATGCAAAAAGTGAAAGACCTACCAACACGCTTGTGGTATATGCAACAAGTACTTGAACAAGGTTGGAGCAGAGATACGTTAGTGGTACAAACCAAAAACAAGGTACACGAACGACAAGGAGCGATTGTAAACAACTTTGATGCTACTTTACCACAAACAGATTCTAACTGGGCGAAACACCTTTTTAAAGACCCATACATCTTTGATTTTACTACTTTAGCTACCGAATTTACCGAGCGTGAATTGGAATTGGATTTAGTGAAACACGTTGAAAAATTCTTAGTGGAATTGGGTGCAGGATTTGCTTTTGTGGGGCGACAATACAAAATAGAAGTAAGCGAACGTGATTTCTACCTTGATTTATTGTTCTACCACCTTAAAATGCGTTGTTTTGTGGTAATTGACTTGAAAAAAGGAGAGTTTTTGCCTGAATATGCTGGAAAAATGAACTTCTATTGTTCTGCTGTGGACGAGCAACTGAAACACGAAACCGACAAACCCACCATAGGCTTGATACTTTGCCAAGGAAAAGACAAACTCTTTGCGGAATACACGCTACGTGACATCAACAAACCCATAGGTATTTCTGAATACGAACTCACACGTATTTTGCCCGAAAACCTCAAAGGTAGTTTGCCAAGCATTGAGGAAATTGAAGAAAACTTAAATGATTTAGGTATATGAGTTGGGAAATTAAAAAACTTGCAGATTTATCATTGCTGGTCAAAAGAGGTATTGCCCCTAAATATGTAGAACAAGGAGGTGTATCGATATTGAATCAAAAATGCATTAGAAACGGAGTTGTTTCTTATGAATTTTCGAGGTTATGTAGTTCGGAGAAGAAAATAACTGAAGAGAAAATTATTCGGCAAGGTGATATTTTAGTCAACTCTACAGGTGCAGGTACATTGGGACGGACGGGGTTTGTAAAAGAAATTAAAAATACCACAACAGTTGATACACACGTTACAATTGTAAGAGGAAATAAAGACCTCATTGATACTAAGTTTTTAGCATTACAATTGTCGTTAAAAGAGCCTGAAATTGAATCAATGGGTAAAGGTGCAACCAATCAAACGGAATTGTCTGCAGGTGATTTAGGAAAGTTAGTAATAAACCTCCCCCCACTCCCAACCCAAAAACGCATTGCCTCCATGCTTTCGACTTACGATGATTTAATAGAAAACAATCTTAAACGCATCAAGTTATTAGAAGAAACGGCACAAAATATTTACAAAGAATGGTTTGTGAATTTCCGATTTCCTAATTATGAACATACAGAGTTTGATAGGGAAAGTGGATTGCCTGTGGGATGGAAGAATACTGAAATAAAATATTTTGCAACAGTTATAACAGGTAAGACTCCATCAACAAGTAACTTAAACTACTTTGGAGGTGACATACCATTTATAAAAACACCTGATATGCATCAGAATATTTATATGGATAGTGTCGAGCAATATTTATCAGTAGATGGCGCTGAATCACAATCAAATAAATATTTGCCTAAAAATACTGTAATTATATCTTGTATTGGCGCACGAGCAGGAGTTGTTGCTATTACAAGTAAACCATCACAAACAAATCAGCAAATAAATGCAATTATATCTAATGATGTTAGTCATAATTTTTGGTTGTATTTTTCTTGTAAAGAATTAGAAAGTACTATTCACGCCATCGGTTCAAGTGGAGCAACAATGACTAATGTAAGTAAAGGAAAATTTGAAAATATTAAATTAAATCTACCAACATATAAAATACTGAAAGAGTATGATAAAGTGGTTGAGTGTATTTTTGAACAAATTTTAATTCTTCAGCAACAAAATCAAAAACTCAAAGAAGCGAGAGATATACTGTTGCCACGATTGATGAATAGAACGATAGAGGTTTAGAACAAAAAATAATAGGCTTCGTAAAAAAAGTAATGGAGGAAAAGTATTTCATAATTGATAGTAATAATAAAGAATGTGGTGCTTTTACCGAAGCAGAGTTAAATGATATTGGGTTATTTGAAGATAGTTTAATTTTTTGTTCTGATTGGAGTGAAAGAAAGCCATTGAACCAAATCCCTGAACTATCCCATATTAAGAGAAAAGATGAATCAATTTTTTCTTTAAATGAGTTTTATGGTCAATATATAACACCAATAAAACAAACAGAAAAAAACACTATCGACCCTGAAAAAATAAAAGAATGGGTGAACCCATTTTCATTCAGAAAGAAAAAAGTTAGAATAGTGGTTGTGTCGTGGTTGTTTTTTCATATCATGGCTCTTTTTTACAATTCAATCCTAAAACTACATGATAAGGTATATGTATATAAAAACGGATGGACAAGTAGTTATCTAGTTAGAGATGTTATTTGGCCAACTAAAATAATCTATCAACGATATGACGGATTACATTTTGACCTTTTTAGAGGCTATGATAAATCTGAGTTCATCGGATACAGTTTAATTTTTGGGTTTGTTTGGTTCATTCTTTACACTTTCAAACAAAAATAATAATGGCACACAAATACTCAGAAGACCAACTCATAGAGCAAACCTGCATTGATATTTTCAATAATCAATTGCAGTGGGAAATTGCCAATGTATATCAAGGAGAAACCTTTGGTGTTGATGGAACACTTGGTCGAGAAAGTGAGGCGGATGTTCTTTTAAAAACTCGCTTTATACATGCCATTCAGCAACTCAATCCCTACCTTCCCAAACAAGCCTACGACTCAGCTTATGAAATCATTAACAGTGATGATTCCACCAAAGGATTGGCTGAATTAAATCTCGAAAAACACAACTTCTTAAAAGACGGTATTCCTGTTACTTTCAAAAATGAAAAAGGGGAAATAGTCCGAAACAAAAAAATCAAGGTTTTTGATTTTGACACCGTCGAGAACAACAATTTCTTGGCTGTTCAGCAATTGTGGGTCGAAGGAAAATCGAAGCGTAGAAAACGACCTGATATTGTTGGCTTTATCAATGGGATTCCTTTGCTCTTTGTAGAATTGAAAGCGCACCACCGCAAAATAAAGGTTGCATACGAAACGAACTTCAACGATTACAAAAAGACCATTCCAAAAATGTTCCATTGTAATGCGTTTATTATAATGAGTAATGGTTTTGAAAGTAAGATTGGAGCAATCACTTCCAAGTACGAGCATTTCCACGATTGGAAACGCATCACGGAGGAACAAGAGGGAATCATCAGTTTAGACACAATCCTAAAGGGCGTTTGCGAAAAAAACCGAATGATGGATTTGTTTGAGAATTTCATATTGTTTGATACTTCCATTGGTTCAATTGTGAAGTTAATTGCCCGAAACCACCAATTTATAGGAGTAAACAAAGCGGTAGAGCATTTTCAATCCGTTCAGAAACAAGCAAAAAAAGGACTTATATCCAAAGAAGACGCTCAAAAGCTAGGTGTGTTTTGGCATACACAAGGCTCAGGAAAATCCTATTCCATGGTGTTCCTTTGCCAAAAGATTTTAAGAGCTTTAGGTGGAGGTTACACCTTTCTGCTTGTTACAGATAGAAATGAATTAGACACGCAGATTTATAATACATTTACGGGAGTTGGAGCGGTACAAGATACCAACGTAAAAGCAACAAGTGGTGAGAACCTGAAAGAACTTCTCAAAACAGACCAACGCTATATTTTCTCGCTAATTCATAAGTTCAATTTTGAGGAAACTGTCACGGAACGAGAAAACATTATTGTGATAAGCGATGAAGCTCATCGAACTCAAGGCGGTTCATTGGCTATGAATTTACGGAAAGCCCTTCCCAATGCTTCATTCATTGGATTTACAGGAACTCCCCTATTCAAAGACGATGAGTTAACCCGAAGAATTTTTGGTGAATACGTTTCTAAGTACGACTTTAAACGCTCCATTGAGGATGGTGCTACTGTTCCGTTGTATTATGAAAATCGTGGGGAGAAATTAAAGTTAGACAATCCGCAAATCAATGAACAAATCCGAGAAGCGATTGAAGCGGAAGATTTAGACAGCGACCAACAAGATAAATTGAAGAAACTATTTGCGCGTGAATACCCTATCCTCACGGCTGAAAAGAGATTAAGAGCCATTGCAAAGGACGTGGTTTCTCATTTTAACGGCAGAGGTTACAAAGGCAAGGCAATGTTTGTTGCTTTAGATAAAGTGACTGCTGTAAAGATGTACGACCTTATTACTGAAGAATGGGAAAAACACCTTCTTGAGCGTAAAAAGGTCATTGGAAAAATTGAAGATTTACAAGAACAATTAACAGCACAACGCGAATGGGATTGGTCAAATGAAACGGAAATTGCAGTTGTTGTAAGTCACGAGCAAAACGAAATCGACAAATTCGAAGCGTGGGGTTTGGATATTGAACCACACCGCCTGAAAATGAATACGCGCGACCTTGAAAAGGAGTTCAAGGAAAAAGACAATCCTTTCCGTATAGCAATTGTTTGTGCGATGTGGATTACAGGATTTGATGTCCCAAGTCTATCTACACTTTATTTGGATAAACCGATGAAGTCGCATACGCTTATGCAAACCATTGCCAGAGCAAACCGAATCAACGAAGGGAAAAATAACGGTTTAATTGTCGATTACATAGAAACTTATAAAGCTCTTTTAGAAGCCTTGGCAATTTATGGAGATAGTGACAATAAAGGGAACGGACAAAGTGGCGAAGAAGAAGCACCAGTTCGTGAATTGGAAGAATTGGTTGCGGACTTAAACGAAACAGTACTTGCTACTGAATTGTATTTTCAAGACGAATGTAACTTTAGACTAAAATCAATCATTGAAGCTGAAGACAATCTATATCGCATAAAGTATATTCAAGAAGCCTACAATGCTGTTTGTCAAACAGACGAAAGCAAAAACAAGTTCGGGATATTGGCTCGTGAGGTTTTCAAAAAATATAAAGCCTTAATGCCTGATAACGCAATTTATCAATTCAAGGAAAAACGAGACGCTATCAATGCTGTGTACTCGCTATTGAATGACAAAATTGACGAAGCAGACATAACTTCAATTGTATCAAAAGTGCAGTATGTAGTGAACCAATCAATTGAGAGCTTAAACATTGCAATGGATAAAGCTGAGGGTTATGGTCAGAAAATTGACATCAGCGGATTGGATTTCAAGAAAATAGAGGATGAGTTTCTGAAGGTTCAAGAAAACAAGAATGTTGCTGTACAATCTTTAAAAGATAGAGTTCGAAAGAAACTAGACAAGATGCTCGATTCGAACCCAACGCGTATTGATTTTCACGAGCGTTATCAGGAAATCATTGAAAACTACAATAACGGAAAGGAATACACCACAATGAAGGAACTCTTTGACCAATTGATTTTATTACTTGGAGATTTGTCCGAAGAAGATAAGCGTGCTGAACGAGAGAATTTGGAAGAAGATGAGTTAACCGTATTTGATTTATTAAATAAAGGAAAAAAAGTCTCTGACAAAGAAAAGCATAAGTTGAAGGAAACCGCCCAAAAACTGCTAGAGCGTTTAAAAAATAATGAGTTCAAAGTTGACCATTGGGTTGATAAAATACAAACCTCATCAGCTGTAAAAAAGGCTATCAATGATTATTTATTCGAGTCATTACCTTACCCTACTTATGGTGATGGAGATATTGTTGTGAAAACAGAGGTTTTATACGATTATTTTAAAACTCGATACGCTGATTTTGGTAGGGTGGCTTAAAGGAATTTTGTGGAAATTATTGATGGGTTCAAAAATTGACAGGCTTTTAAAAAATTACAGCAACGCTCGTAAGAGTTGGGAGGTGTGGTGCTATTTGTCAGGATTGAATAATGAATGTAAGCAAGAATTTAGAGCAACAAAGTTACAAGTAGATAATTCACCATTGTTAAGTCATTTGCGTTATTTGGCAATGAAAGATTACCATATTGAATTGTACAAGGTCTTGAAAAATAATCCAAACAATAAGGACAATATATATAATCTGTTGGAAAAAAGGATTCGTTCTAATCCGAAAAATAAATCAGATGTCGAAAAAGCACTTCAAATGCTCAATGCTGAAATGGCAATTATGAACGACCTTTGTGATATACGAGATAAGTTTTATGCTCATTTGGATAAGGATTATGAAAATTACACATCCAAAAAAAGTTATGTTGCTGACACAGGCAATTTGTTTCAAATCGTTGAAACGGGGATAATTGCCTTGACTTCAGAGGAAGAATTAAAAAAAGAGTTGGCAAAAATTGAATCGAGGGACGATTATCAAATTTCAGCATTTCTACAATAACTCCTTCACCTTGTAAACAGTTGCTCGGTGTTTACCTGTCAATGTACAAATATCAGTCACTTTCATTTTAGAGTTAAGGCAAGTCACAATATCACTATGTTTCTTCAAGGTTCGGTTGCGGTCATCTGTAGTCCCTCTCTTTCTACCTGTATATATTCCCTTTGCTTTTGCTACGTCTATTCCCCCTTTACATCGTTCCTTAATGACTTGTCGTTCATGTTCAGCAAGTGTTCCGAGCAATGAAATCATCAAATCAAAAAATGGGCTAGAATTATCCATTCCCAAATTTTCAATTCTAAGCACATAACCCCTCTCTTTGAAAAACTGAATGGTTTGTAAAATATCCAAAGTTGAACGCCCAATTCGGTCAACGCTTAAAATAATAGTTTCACATGTAGGATTTACTTTTAGGTAGTCTAGTAGTTTTTTTGCTTGAGGTCTTTCCATAAATGGAACTGCACCTGAACACTTATCCATGAATGACATTTCTCCTTTCACCAACTGACGAGCTTCATTTTGTTCAGCCGTTGAAATCCTTCCATAAATTACTTTCATTTT
>CAIUSK010000433.1 GCA_903901805.1 uncultured Flavobacteriales bacterium | reverse complement strand
GTTTTAGAACTAATTGAAGATCCATTTTTCCCTCCATTTTGTTCTATTAATTCCTTTAATTCATCGCGACTAAACGCAGAGAAAACGCCAGAAACAACAATTGTTTTATCCGTAAAAATTCCTTTCACTCTTTCTATTTTCTCCCCACTAAATTGAATTCCTTTTTGCTTTAGTTTTTCAATTAACTCAATAGAATCAGTATCTCCAAAAAACTCAAGGATAGAATGAGCAATTTTATCTCCTATTTCATCAACTGAAATCAGTTCATCATAGGTAGCCTCCATTAATGCGTCTATTGTACCAAAGTGTCGCGCTAATTTTTTCGCGCTTGTTTCTCCAACAAATCGGATTCCTAAACCAAATAAAACGCGCTCAAACGGTATTTTCTTGGAAGCTTCGATACTCAGCAATAAATTATTGGCTGATTTTTCGGCCATTCGGTCCAATGCGAGTAATTGGTCAAAAGTAAATTCGTATAAATCGGCTACATTTGATAGCAACTTCTTTTCGTATAACAAATCAACCGTTTCTTCTCCAAGCCCATCGATATTCAATGCTTTTCGAGAAATAAAATGTTCTATTTTACCTTTTACCTGGGGTGGACATTTTTTTTCATTCACACAAAAATTACCGGACTCACCTTCCTTTCTTACTAATAAACTATCACAAGATGGACAATGTGAAATAAAGTGAATCTTGTCAGCATGAACTGTTCTTTTTTCTAGATTTACTCCTACTATTTTAGGTATAATCTCTCCTCCTTTTTCTACATAAACAAAATCGCCCAAATGCAAATCAAGTTTTTCAATTTGATCCGCGTTATGCAAGGATGCTCGTTTGACACAGGTACCACCTAATTGAATCGGTTGTAAATTGGCTACTGGTGTCACAGCTCCTGTTCGGCCAACCTGATAATCAACACTCATCAATTGAGTTTCCACTTGATTAGCTTTAAATTTAAAAGCAATAGCCCATCGAGGCGACTTTGCCGTGAAACCTAAATCGGCTTGTTGACGATAATTATTTACTTTAATAACGACACCATCAATTTCAAAAGGAAGATCAACTCTTTTTACATTCCAATATTCAATAAAATCCATAATTCCTTTTATGGATTTCGTTTTTTCAATAAATCGATTTTCTACTTGTGGCACTTTAAACCCCCACTCCCCTGCTTTTTGAACAGACTCAAAATGTCCGACAGCCTCAATTTCCTCACCATAAACACCGTATAAAAAGGAATCTAACCCGCGAGAAGCAACCACTTTCGAATCTTGCATTTTCAGTGTTCCAGAAGCTGTATTTCGCGGATTTGCGAACAAAGAATCCCCTTTTACCTCACGATCTTTATTGATTGAATTAAATTTAGCAATTGGCAAGAAAATTTCTCCCCGAATTTCAAAGTCATTTGGAAAATCAGCTTGAAGGGTCAATGGCACAGTTCTAATAGTTTTCACATTGTTTGTAACATCCTCTCCTTTTTCACCATCACCGCGCGTAACCGCTTTCACCAACTGACCATTCTCATAACGAATGCCAATGGCTACCCCATCATATTTCAGCTCACAAACGTATTCAATTTCCGTATCAATCAATTTCTTAATACGATTTACCCAATCGATAATCTCTTCTTCTGAATAAGTATTCGACAATGACAGCATCGGATAACGATGAACAACTGATTCAAACTTCTTTGTCAAATCGCCACCTACTCGTTTGGTTGGGCTATTAGCAAAGGAAAACTGAGGAAATTGCCCCTCTAATTCTTGAAGTTTCTTAAGTAAAGTATCAAATTCAAAATCTGATATTTCACTACGACTTTGCACATAATACAAGTGATTATGATAATTTATAACTTCTGTTAATCGAAGAATTTCTTGATAAGCTTGATCCGAATTCACAAGGTAAATTTACACATTTTGTCCCTTTAACATGCGTGTTCTACCTTGTAAATCTTTCATCAGTTCAATGTTAACAAATCCATGTTCTTGAAACAAACTAACTAAATAAGCAGAAAAATCAGGATGAATTTCAAAAAACAACCAACCATTCTTTTTCAAAAATACTTTAGCTTCTTTTAGTATCGATTGATAAAAAATCAGGGGGTTAGAGTCCTCAACAAAAAGTGCCAGATGTGGTTCATGCCTTAAAACTGTTTCATCCATTTGAGTTTTATCGCAATGAGGAATATAAGGCGGATTAGACACCCATACATCAAACGAATCACTTTTCCAATTAACAAAAGCAGATGAAGCCAAAACATCGTGTTCAATAAAATCAACCGTTACGTTGTTAAGTAGCGCATTTGATTTTGCTAACTCAAGTGCTCCAGCAGAAACATCAGTTAGCACAACCTGAGACGAATTAAAATTCTTTGCCAATGCTATTCCAATACAACCTGTCCCTGTACATAAATCAGCCATTACAAGTGATTCTTTATGTTGAAACGTTTTGAGAATCTCTGCAACTAATTCTTCTGTTTCGGGACGTGGAATTAAGGCAATTGGATCACAAATAATTTTCAATCCAAAAAATTCAGTCTCACCTACAATATATTGGAATGGTTCATTTTTTAGTAGTCTGTTTATGCAATTCCGAACAAATAGCAAATCAGATTCTGACAAGCGGAATTCTTGGTTCAGCATATAATCAGAATCAGTCCAGTTTAATCTTTTACAAATCAAAATCTTAAAACTACTTCGGATTTCAGATTCAGAAAAAACACCTGTTAATTTTACTTTAACATAATTAAAAAGTGCTTGGATCGTATTTTGTTGAACAAACATTAGTTCTGGCGTAATTTCAAAAAGTCAGGCATCTTTTCATTTTCAATTAGAACGGTCAAATTGTAATATGCCAATTTCCATTTTTTACCTTCTCTGACCATAATACCGCTACCTCTGCATGTATTCATCCACGTTATCAAATCTTCGTCGAACCAGGCAATTTTGTGATTATCAGAAAAAATCCAACGGCGATTAGTTGATTTAAAATCCCACGCTTTGCCGGCATCAAAATAAGGTTTTGCGAATTGTTTAAATTGATTTTTATCCCACCGTTCTCCAGGAGCAGTCCCTAAAAAAATAAAGTTATCAGTTGTAACTTCAAAATAACTGGTAAAATTGGGTTTAGACGCATCCAAATGCCACTTATCTACGATGCTATTTAAATCAGCTTGAAGAATTACTTCATTCTTCTGTGACCAGCATAAATTTGCTATAAGGGATATTCCAACCACTAAAAATGTAAAAAAAATACGCATATTAGAATAATAAAACACGAAAATACTTGGAATAATTCAAACAAGAGTTACGTTGGTTTGATTAAATTTGCAGAGAAGAATCCATAGAGAATAGAAAGAATACTGAATGACAAACCTACTACTGACAATACCCTACCTATTTTTCTTGTTGTTTTTAATCGATAAAATTCCGTTTATTAAACAATCTGGCTTTCAAACAAATTCGCTTAGGTTTGCTTTTCTGGCTAAAGTATTTTGTGGGTTCATGGTGTACTTGATCTATGCTTTTTATTACGGAAACAGAATTGAAGCCGACACTTTCAAATACTTCGATGATAGTTACTACCTATATGAATCGTTATATACTAGACCGATTGATTTTTTCAAAATGCTATTTGGAATCAACTGCGAAGGCGCTTACTTTGATGATCTGTATTATGATAAAATGAACAACTGGTATAGGGTGTACGAAAACAGTTTGTATAACGACAATCGTTTGATCATCCGAGTAAATGCAGCTTTGCGCTTATTTTCTTTTGGCAACTATCACGTTCACAGTATCATATTGAATTTCATCGCATTTATTGGATCGGTGGGGATGGCTCGATTTTTCCTTTATTTCGTTAAAACTAAATGGAAAGTCTACGTTGCCGTATTTTTTATTCCAAGTGTTATCTTTTGGAGTTCAGGTATTTTAAAAGAATCCTTATTGCTGTTCGCCATGGGGCTTTTTTGTTACTTCCTCTATCGATTAGTAATCACTAAGAATTGGGTAAATCTGTTGTTTCTATTGTTTCCTTTTTTGTTATTGATGTTACTGAAGTTTTATGTTTTTGTCGCCTTTATTCCGGCAATACTCGGCTGGTATTTTAGCGAAACTACCCGATTGAAATGGAAAGCTTTCCCACTAGTTTTTGGGGTTTTATCCATTTTTGCTATTATTCTTGGGGCTTGGGATTCATCCTATAATTTCATACATATTTTAGTAAGAAAGCAACATGACTTTATAAATATGTCCATTGCCTTTCGTGTCAATAGCGCCATACAAATGGAATACTTAGATGAAAATATCTTCTCCATTCTTAAAGCCGTTCCATTTGGAATAATAAATAGCTTAACCAGGCCCTGGCCACTTGAAATAAAAAATGCTCTTTTTGTACCAGCAATGATGGAGAACCTAGTACTATTGGTATTGATTACAATTGTGTTCATTCAAAAAGTAAAAAATCCAATTCGTTCATCAAACTTCATTCTATTTTGCTTCCTGTTCACATTTTTTCTTTATGCCATTATTGGTATATCCACTCCGATATTAGGCGCCTTGGTTCGCTACAAAATACCAGCCATGCCATTTCTTTTAATCGGAGTACTTAGCCTTCTTAACACAAGAAATTTTCATTTCTATCAATCCCAAAAAATAAGAAAATGGATTCATACGTATTTATAACAGGAGCTAGTTCTGGATTTGGAAAAGCTTGCGCAGAGATTTTTGCAAAGAATGGATATAACCTTGTTTTGTCTGCACGCAGATTAGATCGATTAGAGAAACTGAGAAATGAATTACAGTCAACTTATGGGGTTCATGTTGAAATCGGTGAACTTGACGTTAGAGATGAAATTCAGGTCACTAATTTTGTGGATGCTTTGCCAATTAAAGTTCAAAATAATATTGAGTTACTCATTAACAATGCGGGTTTAGCAGCTGGACGAGATTCTTTAGAAAATGGTTCAACAACGGATTGGAATCAGATGATTGATACAAATATTAAAGGATTGTTATTTGTTTCCAAAGCGATAATTCCTCTCCTAAAAAAGAATACGCGGGGACATATTTTTAATATTAGTAGTATTGCCGGCAAGGAAGTTTATCAGAATGGAAATGTCTATTGCGCAACGAAACATGCCGTAGATGCTCTATCTAAAGCAATGCGTATCGAATTGGTGGAGCACGGAATAAAAGTCACCAACATTGCACCTGGTGCAGCTGAAACAGAATTCTCTTTGGTTCGCTTTAAAGGAAATTCAACAATTGCGCATTCTATTTATGATGGCTTTGATGCACTTCAAGCGGAGGACATTGCGGAATTAATTTATTTTGCTGCAACAAGACCAAAGCATGTTACTCTAAACGATATAACAATAATGCCAACCGCTCAAGCAAACTCAACGATATTACATAAAAAGGAAAATTAATAATCTGAATAGTACAATTATTTCATTATCCAGACAGCTCTTGCAAGAAAACAACTATTAATTCGTTTTTAAAACAAAGAAGGCAATAGATTGTCAGTCCTTTTAATTTTCTTTTTAGCAAATAGTTAGCTATATTTTGATTCATCTACCAACGAAATATTGTTCTAACAGAAGATTAAACACTTATTTTGCGCACTTAAACAGGGTGTTTATTAACAAAACCCTTGTTTTATCAACAATTACACGATTTTTTTTTGCTGAAAGTGTTGCGCACATTGATATTCGAATATATTTGTAATAGTAAATTATTTATTAACCCATTTAAACAAATAAAAATGAACAAAGCTGAATTAATCGACGCGATGGCAGTTAACTCTGGATTATCTAAAGCTGATGCTAAAAAAGCATTAGATGGTTTTATTGCTGCTGCAACAGGAGCATTGAAAAGTGATGACAGAATTTCATTAGTAGGATTTGGATCTTTTTCTATTTCTGCAAGAGCAGCTAGAAATGGTCGTAACCCAAAAACTGGTGATGTAATCAAAATCGCTGCTAAGAAAACTATTCGTTTCAAAGCAGGTGCTGAGTTATCTAGCAGTGTAAACTAATCAATTCGATTACTTACAAGAAATTAGGGAGCTTCGGTTCCCTTTTTTTATGCCTTACTTTTCTTGTATTGTCGATTTCTCAACCAAGCAATAAAGGTTATTCCGATAAAGATACCGATTGTAACATATACCCAATTTGGTAATTTAGCAAAACCATCTCCCTGCGCATAAGAATGCAAACCTACTAAAAAGAAATTCACACCAAAGAAGGTAAATAGAATAGAGGTATACCCCCAAAAACTAACTACATTGAACAAGAATTTTCCGCGTAATGCAGGGATATAGCGTAAATGAAGAATAACGGCATATACCAGAACAGAAACCAACGCCCATGTTTCTTTTGGATCCCACCCCCAATATCTTCCCCACGATTCATTTGCCCAAATACCTCCAAGAAATGTTCCTATTGTCAACATGAATAAACCTATTGTCATTGTCATTTCCGACACATACGTCAGTTCATTGATGTTAATGGTGACAACCTCTCCATTTTTTTTAGTTCTGAAAATATATAAGATTAAATTTAAAAGACCCAGTATTGCAGCAAGACCAAGAAAACCATAACTACCCGTGATTATAGCAACATGAATCATCAACCAATAGGATTTCAGTACCGGAACCAACGGAGTAATTTCCGGATCCAATAAATTCATTTCAGTAACAAATATCATCAACGAGGCCAAAACTGCTGTTCCTGCAATTATAACGGTGTTTTTACGAATAAAAGAAAACCCAGCAATCATAGTTACCCAGGCAATAAAAACAACCGCCTCGTAGCCATTACTCCAAGGTGCATGACCTGAAATATACCAACGCATGCCTAAACCAACGCCGTGATAAACAAAAATCACGATTAATAAGAAAAGTAGCGACTTTCGGATAATTTCAGATATTCGAACCACGGATGAACTTGGACGGATAAAAATTCGGATAAAAAACAAGATCAACATAAGGAAACCCAATGTTAGGTAACTCCTGTATGAATTCTTAAAAATATCCATTTTATTGTAAGAAACCTCCATTTTTACGGCTGTTTCATTAGGAACAATATTCTTAGCAACTTTACGCTGCATACCTTTAAACTGCGAAAGCAAATCCGTAGCCTGCCCATATTTACTATCCTGAGCTGCTTGATTTACAACTGATAAATAACGCAATACCACACTTGACATGAGCGTATCAGACGCACCCAATTCAACGCTTAGTGGTGTAAACCAGCGATTTTCCTTATCATTAGATTTTGGAATTAACTTAATGTATCTCCACATGAAAATTGCCTGAACCACTTCAAACTTCTCGTTTAACTTAATCAGTTTCTTATCAAACTCATTTTTACGAGAATCTGCTTTTTTGAATGCTTCTTCATATTGTTTCAAC
>CAIUSK010000432.1 GCA_903901805.1 uncultured Flavobacteriales bacterium | reverse complement strand
TGACATACTCATCGGTACCCATGCTATTGCTGCAGATCGCGTGAAATTCAAAGATTTGGGATTAATGATTATCGATGAAGAACAAAAATTTGGAGTTTCGGTTAAAGATAAACTTAAAACACTGCGTGCAACGGTGGACACACTAACTTTAACAGCAACACCAATCCCTCGTACGTTACAGTTTTCATTGATGGGCGCCAGAGATTTAAGTATTATAAACACCCCACCACCTAATAGACAGCCTGTATTAACGGAAATAATCAGTTTTAATGAAGAAACCATTCGCGATGCTGTTTCCTATGAAGTGAGTCGCGGTGGACAAGTATTTTTTGTCAATAATCGCTTATCAAACATCAAAGAAATAGCTGGAATGATTCAGCGTTTATGTCCCGGAGTGCGCATTGGTATTGGACATGGTCAAATGGATGGTACAGCCTTGGAAAAGGTCATGTTTGATTTCATTGAAGGAAATTACGACGTGTTAATCGCAACAACCATCATTGAATCTGGTATTGATATTTCAAATGCAAACACGATAATTATTAATGATGCCCACCAGTTTGGATTGAGCGATTTGCATCAACTGAGAGGACGGGTTGGACGAAGTAATAAAAAAGCATTTTGTTATTTGATTTCACCAAAATTTAGCTTTTTAACTTCAGAAGCACGAAAACGCTTGGAAGCTTTGGTTCAGTTTTCTGATTTAGGTTCCGGATTCAATATCGCCATGAAAGATTTAGATATTCGTGGAGCAGGAAACTTACTTGGAGGGGAACAAAGTGGATTTATTTCAGAAATTGGATTTGAGATGTATCAAAAAATCTTAAATGAAGCCATGCAAGAACTCCGAGAACATGAATTCAAGGATTTATTTGATGAACGAGAAACGGATAGCTTTCATTCTTTTGTAAACGACTGCATCTTTGAAACCGATCAAGAAGTTAGAATACCAGACGATTATGTGAATAATGTTGCGGAGCGCTTGAGTTTGTACCAAGAGTTAGATAATTCAAAAACAGAAATCGAATTAAATCAATTTTCGGAGCGATTAATTGATCGATTCGGTCCACTGCCTAGAGAAGTGAATGAATTACTCATCTCGTTTCGATTACGCTGGCTAGCAGAGGAATTAGGCATGGAGCGCATTGTTATTAAATCTCAAAAATTAGTGGGGTATTTCATTGCCAATCCACAATCTCCATTTTTTGAAACGGAAACATTTATGCACTTGTTGAATACCATTCAAACCAATCCAAGCGGGTATCGATTAGCGCAACAAAACGAAAAATTGCGATTAATAATTGAACCAGTGTCGCATATCAAGGATGCAATGGAAAAAATGAAAGCGCTAAAAAAACCAGAATAGATTGAGGGATTGGATTATCTCAAATTGGCGTAATACAACAAGCCAATAGCGATTAATGCCGAAAGCAAGCCAAAAAGCTTTTGTAAAGTCAATTTTTCCTTAAAGGCAAGAAAGCCAAGAATCGCTGAAATAACCACGATACTAATATTGACAATTGCCAATACAGTTGAATCGCTCCATCCTGTTGAGGAATAGGCCTCTATTAACAAATAGATCGAAAAAAAATTTGGGACTCCTAAGCATACTCCGGCTAGTAT
>CAIUSK010000431.1 GCA_903901805.1 uncultured Flavobacteriales bacterium | reverse complement strand
GATTTTTCGAGCCCCATTTTGGTCCAATTCTTCCCTCCATCTGCAGATTTATATATTCCATCGCCCATGGAAACACTATTCCGAGTCCATACCTCACCCGTACCAACCCAAACGGTATTATCTGGATCAGATGGATCAACAGTAACGACACCAATTGATTGGCAATATTTATCAAAAATTGAGGTGAAATTCACTCCACCATCAATTGATTTCCATACTCCACCACCGGCAGAACCAAGATATACAATTTGTGAATTTGTGGGGTGCATTTCAACATCAGAAACTCGTCCACTCATCAGTGCCGGGCCAATGTGGCGCGCTTTAAGATCGCCAAAAAATTCAGATGCAATTAAGGGTTTTTCATTTTGCCCTTGTACACCAAAAGCCATAGCAACACCGAAACAAACAATTATTTGCTTAACCATAATTAGAAAAAATTAAATGAATTAGTTACTTGGAAACGTAAACGTTTTTTCGTCAACCGTTGTATTTATCAAAACCTTGTCGAAAGTAATATTTTGAGACATTCCATCTTTAATACCGCTTGCTTGAGAAAAAGCAATCATTACCCCATCAACCTCTTGATAATCACTGTATTTTGTTTGAGCAATCTTACCTTTCATTTCGCCCGTTGGAATTTCAGTTTCAGTTAAAATTGGTACAAAATTTTCGGCATCAATATAAAAATACTCAACACTTGGCACTTCTTTTCCTTCTGACAACATGGTTTTTTTATCTAGTTTGATTTTAAAACACTTCACTCCATCAATTGTCTCATCTCCCAATAACGTTGGGGTATATCCTTGAGATTTATAAGTTAAAAGCGCATTAGGAAAACTTTTTGCTCCTCGTTTTGTGTTTTCCGTATCATCAGACTCTGCTTTTTCTGCTTTTTGAGTCATAAAATTGGTGCTCCAAACTGTTTCACCATCAAAAGCACCTTGGATAATTTCTTGTCCTTGGAAATTAATTTTAGTATACATTCTACCATCTGACATCATCACCACCTCAACCGGAATCATCATCCCACCTGCATCAACGTTGGCTGTCATCAACATATTTTTTACGGATGCCCATTTATCACCACCAATGGCAGTATGGTATTTAGTAATGATTTCTTCAATCGATTGACTAAACAATGAATTAGCCAAAAAAAGAAACGCCATAGAAAGAATTGTATTTTTCATATTTTAGAGTATTTTATTTGAGACGAATATACTGATTAAATGTTACTTCGATTTGTAACAATTTGTTTTTTTAACTAAAATTTGACTGTTCTCTTACTAAGATTATCCAATCTGAAGCATTTTTTCACGAATCAGCATTCCTTTCGGTTTACAACTAACTGTTAGAATAACGAGTTGAAAAATTATTAGAAATGTAATATTTTAATATCTTAATCGGATTTAATTCGTTTTAATTAATTATATTTGACATTTATTGTGTTTTAATGAGAAGATAATCGGAAAAAAAGCGATAATTTAGATTTAATTTTACAAGATGAACATACGGAGGAAAATAAAAACATATACAGAGGCGCCTTTATCTCATAATATAGTGATGGAGGCCCTTTCATCCTATGGTCGTCCAAATGATAAAATAAGCGAAATGCTAAAAAGCGGAGAACTATTGGCGCTTCGTCGCGGCTTATATGTTCCTGGGCCAGAGTTAGATTTACCCCTGCCCAACAATTTTTTAATCTCAAATCATTTGAGAGGGCCTAGCTATGTTTCCTTGGAATCAGCATTATCTTATTGGGGTTTGATACCTGAGCGCGTATATGAAATTAGTTCTGTCACCACAAAAACATCAAAAACGTATGAAACAGCTATCGGGAGATTCAGTTATCAACATTTAATGACACCTTATTATTCGTTTGGAATTAAAAGTGTTCGGTTAACGGACATGCAAACCGCCTTAGTTGCATCACCCGAAAAAGCACTTTGCGATAAAATCATCTTAACATCCGGAGTTTTATTACGAAGTATTCCTCAAGCATTGGATTTTCTTCTTGAAGATATGCGCCTGGATGAAGATTTACTTCGTGGTTTCGATATAGCTACTATTCACTCATGGATTGAAGACGCCCCGAAAAAAAACAGTTTACAAATGCTCGTTAATACCTTGGAGCGCATATGATAAAAGAGTGGATAGCGGAGTATAATCCGCAAAATGAACAGGAAACATTAGCAGCACTGCGTGAAATCTTACAAGAAATTGCGCTTGCCGCTTTGTCTAGAACTGATTTTTTCAAAAAAGCCGCGTTTTATGGTGGAACTGCCCTGCGGATATTTCATGGCTTAGATCGTTATTCGGAAGATTTAGATTTCTCACTACTCGAAACAAATCCCAGTTTTTCGTTGACTCCTTACTTTTCAGCTATCACCTCAGAATTTGAAGCACTGGGTATACGTGTAAGTATTCGCGAAAAAGACAAAAGAATCAAATCACAAGTGGAATCAGCATTTTTGAAAACAGAAACCATTTGGCAAGAATTAGTTTTAGAGGATGTAGTTAAACAACATGGGATTTCATCGAATAAATCGGTAAAAATCAAAATTGAAATCGACAGAATTCCACCTTTAGGATTTGAAACAGAAGAAAAATTATTATTGCGTCCGTTCTCATTTTATGCCAATTGTTTCGACTTACCGAGCTTATTTGCCGGGAAATTACATGCCTTATTATTTCGCAAATGGAAAAACAGAGTAAAGGGAAGAGATTGGTATGATATGGAATGGTATATCCGAAAAGGAGTACCGTTGAACATGCATCATTTCTTGAATCGCGCGAGGGAGACAAAAGATTGGAAAGAAAACTCCATAAACCAAGAACAAATACTTCAATTACTGACCGAAAAAATCAAAACTGTTTCAATCGATGCCGTAAAGGAAGATGTAAAACGATTCATTCAAGATGATGAGAAACTCAAAATTTGGAGCTCGGATTACTTCAAAGACTTGATTCAATTGATGAAGTTCGAAAAATAAATTAGCTACAAATCAGCTACTCACTTTATTATTGAAACAACATTCTGTACCTTTGTGTTATGTCTGGAAACTCATTTGGAAAAATCTTTACCCTTACCACATTTGGTGAATCTCATGGCGAAGCTATTGGAGGGGTAATTGATGGAGTTCCCGCCAATTTTGCGTTAGATTTAGAACTAATTCAACGCGAATTGGACCGCAGAAAACCGGGACAATCAAATTTGGTTACGCAACGAAAAGAATCGGATCAAGTTCAGTTATTATCAGGGGTTTTTGAGGGAAAAACGACTGGATCTCCTATCGGTTTTATAATTCAGAATGAAAACCAAAAATCAACTGATTACGCACACCTCAAAGATGCATTTCGTCCTTCCCATGCTGACTTTACTTATCAACAAAAATACGGTACTCGCGATTATCGCGGAGGTGGAAGAAGTAGCGCGCGCGAAACAGCTTCTAGAGTAGTTGCAGGAGCAATCGCCAAACAATTTTTAGCGTCAATTGGAATTCGGTTTTCTACCTATGTAGATCAAATTGGAGCGATTCGATTCGGGAAAGATACTTTTTTTGATACATCATTCATTGAATCGAATGCGGTGCGTTGTCCGGATGAAAAAACAGCGACAGAAATGGCTAATTTAATCCTTGAAACACGAAAAAACGGAGACACGATTGGAGGAGCCATACGATGTATTATGGAAGGAGTTCCTAGTGGATTGGGCGAGCCTGTATTTGATAAATTGCACGCAGAGCTTGGAAAAGCGATGTTATCCATCAACGCTGTTAAAGGATTTGAAATTGGCAGTGGATTCAGTTCAATTTCAATGAATGGATCTGATCACAATGATTTATTTAATCCAGATGGTTCAACAAAAACCAATCATTCGGGCGGAATACAAGGAGGAATATCCAATGGAATGCCTATTTCATTTCGCGTAGCATTCAAACCGGTTGCGACGATTATGCAAAATCAACAAACAATCGATCAACAAGGAAACACGTTAGAAATTGAAGGAAAAGGTCGACATGACGCATGCGTTGTTCCACGTGCTGTTCCCATCGTTGAAGCAATGGCAGCATTAGTTATTTTGGATTTCTATCTTCGAAATAAGTCCGTACATTTGTAAAAAAGATAATATGATTCAACGCATTCAGACCGTATATTACATCATTTCAATGTTTTTCTTGGGTATTTTACTTTCCGGAATGGATTTACTGCGATTTGTTACAACGGATAGTTATTATTCATTCAATGTTCATGGAATAACTCAACATTTTACCAATTCCAAATTGACACCGGTTCAAACAAAATCAGTACCGCTCTATTTATCCGTAATTGGACTTATTCTCCTTCAATTTGTGGTGATTATGTCCTATAAAAATCTCAATCGTCAGTTTCAATTAGCACGTTCTATTTTCTTTTTGTACTTATTGATTTTAATTGCCTTCGTTGTTTTTGCCTCTATCGGTTATTCTCCCTCCAAAAGCATTGAAACAACTCGTGAATTAGGTTTAGGATTTATTTTCTTGGTACTCGGGTTTCCTTTTGCATTTTTAGGTCAAATAGCTATCAAACGCGATAAAAAACTATTGGATTCTTTGAATCGACTAAGATAGTCAATCACAGTTCCCCACTACTCCAAAAGAAAAAACTAACTTCGCCACCCAATAAGGATTAATCCAATTTATTTACATGAACTATCTTTCCGTTGAAAACCTGACCAAATCCTTTGCTGATCGTTTGTTATTTGCTGATTTAACCTTTGGAATTGACCAAGGACAAAAAGTAGCGATTGTGGCTAAAAACGGAAGTGGTAAAACAACATTATTACGTTGTTTGATGGACTTAGAGCAAATTGATTCAGGACGCGTGGTGTATCGGAATGATATTCGAGTAGCCTTCATGGAACAAACCGAAAACATGGATGAATCGCAAACGATTTTAGAATCTATTTTCGACCATGATTTACCTGAACTAAAAGCATTAAAAAAATACAACGAAGCGTTAATTGACAACGATCAAGATAAGTTGAATGAATGTTACGAAGAATTAACCGAATTGAACGCTTGGGATTACGAAGTACGTGTAAATCAAATTTTGTCAGTTTTAAAATTGACTGATTCTAGAAGATTAATAAGCAGCCTTTCGGGCGGACAAAAAAAGCGTGTTGCATTGGCCAAGACGCTACTTTCCGAGGCTGATTTCATGATTTTGGATGAACCTACCAATCACTTGGATTTGGATATGATTGAATGGTTGGAATCCTACCTTTCCACCTCAAAATCAACACTTTTGATGGTTACACACGACCGTTATTTCCTGGAGGTAGTTTGCGATACTATTTTTGAACTATCAGAAGAGACACTGTATCAATACAAAGGAAATTTCTCCTACTATTTGGAGAAAAAAGCGGAACGTGAGGAGCAATTACAATCTACAATTGATAAAGCACGAAATACCTTTCGGAAAGAATTGGACTGGATACGGAGACAACCCAAGGCGAGAAGTACAAAATCAAAATCAAGGGTGGATGCCTTTGACGATATAAAAAAAACAGCGCACCAGCGAATTGATAAAGATGAAATTGACATTCCTATCAAAATGGAACGTTTGGGAACTAAAATTCTTGAGCTACACCACATGGGTAAATCATTTGGAGAGACCAAAATTTTGAATGATTTTTCCTACCATTTTAAACGCAAAGAACGAGTTGGAATTGTTGGACAAAATGGAGCTGGAAAAACGACTTTCCTGAATCTGATTCAAAATAAAGAGCCTCTGGATAAAGGAAAAGTTGTTGTTGGTGAAACAATTGTTTTTGGGTATTACAGCCAAGAATTGATTCAAGTTGACCCAAACAAACGCGTTATTGAAGTTATCAAAGACATTGCAGAATTTATTCCATTAGAAAAAGGAAAACAGTTATCCGCTGCTCAACTATTGGAACGTTTTTTATTTTCTCGAGATGCTCATTATCAATACGTTCATAAACTAAGTGGTGGAGAAAAACGTAGATTAAAGTTGTTAACGGTTTTGATGAGTAATCCCAATTTCTTGATTTTAGATGAGCCAACCAATGACCTGGATATTTTTGTGATGAGCGTTCTAGAAGATTACCTGCAACTTTTTGAAGGGTGTTTGATCGTGGTATCACACGACCGCTATTTTATGGATAAAATGGTTGATCATTTATTCGTGTTTGAAGGAGATGGAGAGATCAAAGATATCATAGGAAATTATACGGATTATCGAAAAAATCAAAAATTGGAGGCTCGTGAGCTTAAAAATAATCCACCGAAAGAAGTTGTGATAAAAGAGCAACCTGCCTTTGTCGAAAAACCAGTCGAAAAACGAAAGTTAAGCTTCAAGGAAAAACAAGAATACGAGAATTTACCTTCTGAGATAGAACAATTGGAAGCGGAAAAAGAGCGGTTAACTCTTGAACTTTCTGATGGTTCATCAAATAACCAACAAATTATGGAAATCGGGAATCAGTTGGCCAAAGTGGTGGCCGAATTGGAACAAAAATCAGATCGCTGGTTAGAATTGGCCGAATTTGTTTAGTTAGCTCTTTTTAGTAACTTGGTGCTATCTTTGTAAAGAAGTCTAAAATTAGTTATCATGAAAAATATAATTCTCTTTTCTCTGGCAGTTTTCCTATTTGGCTGCGCTTCTACAAAAAAAATCAGTGATATGAATAATGAAAATCCGATTTATTCGAAAGCTCCTGTCGTTAAAATTGCTGTTTTGGGAGACATGAATCAAACATCATTGCCAAATACTATTAAGAATATTCAACTAACAGGTAATAAATTATGGATTACCGTCGAATACACTGGAGGTTGTGCTTCACATACTTTTGATCTTGTTGGAAATCAGATGATTTCAAAATCCTTACCCCCTATTCGCTCCATAAAATTAATTCACTCATCCGAAAATGAATCTTGTAAACAGCTTATGAGCGAAACACTGTTTTTTGACATTTCAAACTTTGCTTACAAAAAAGAAATGGGAAGTGTGATTAAGTTGAATTTAGAAGGTTGGAAGGAGCAAATTGTTTATACTTTTCAATAATTGATTATGAAAATTGGAGTTTTACTTTCTGGTTGTGGAGTCTATGATGGCGCAGAAATTCAAGAAACTGTTTTCGCTTTATTAGCAATCGAAGAATTAGGAGCTGAAGCTATTTGTTTATCCGTAAATAAAAATCAACACCACGTTGTAAATCATTTGACTGGCGAAGAAATGCCTGAATCCCGAAATATGCTTGTGGAAGCAGCGCGTATTGCTCGTGGAGCTGTTCATGACCTTTCCAGGTTCGATGTTTCTACCCTAGATGCTTTGGTTATTCCGGGTGGATTTGGAAGCGCAAAAAACTTTACAACGTGGGCCTTTGAAGGTCCAAATGGCTCCATTCTTCCAGAAATTAAAGAATTGATACAACAATGTATCTCCGATAAAAAACCAATTGCTGCCTTGTGTGTGAGTCCGGTAATAGTAGCTCTTGCGTTAAATCAATCAGATTTACAAGCCACCATGACTTTGGGTACAGATAAGGAAAAATCACCTTATGAAATTAACGCATTTTCAAGTGGACTTTCTCAAACGGGGGTTCAGGTCGAAATGAAGACTATTCGCGAAATAGCGGTTGATGAAAAACTCAAAATTGTTTCTGCTCCCTGTTACATGATGGATGCATCGATAATGGAAATTCGAACAAATATCCAACAAGCCATTCAAGCGCTAATCCAATTGATATAAATGGATCAAGAACACAAAGAAGAATGGTTACGCAAACGGAAGGAGCTAAAAGCTTCTCGATCAGCTGAATATCTTTTCGAAGGAATACAAAATCACGATCGTTTTGCATTGAGTGCAGGAATAACACTGATTGAAAGCCAGTTAGAAAGTGACAAACCATTGGCGAATGAATTAATCCGGAAATGCCTACCTTTTGCCGGAAAATCCCGACGAATTGGTATAACAGGTGTTCCCGGAGTTGGAAAAAGTACCTTTATTGAAGCATTTGGGAAAGTGATATTAGAACAAGGATACAAATTGGCTGTATTGACAATTGATCCATCATCCGCAACAACCGGAGGAAGTATTTTAGGCGATAAAACTAGGATGCATACCTTAGTGCAAGAACCCAATGCATATATTCGACCATCGGCGGCCGGAAGTACATTAGGGGGAGTTGCACGAGCCACCCGCGAAAGCATTTATTTGTGTGAGGCAGCAGGATTTGATGTAATTCTTATTGAAACGGTTGGTGTTGGTCAATCTGAAACGATGGTTCATTCCATGGTAGATTTTTTCTTATTACTGATGCTAGCCGGAGCAGGTGATGAATTGCAAGGAATCAAACGCGGAATCATGGAATTGGCCGATGCGTTGTTGATTACCAAGGCTGATGGGGAAAACGTGAAAATGGCAAAATTAGCCAAGTCAAGTTATGCAAACGCGTTGCATTTGTTTCCGCCTAAAGAAAATGAGTGGATTCCACGAACAGAAATTTGCAGTTCCATAACAGGAGATAATCTGGATGAAGCGTGGAAGATTTCAGATGAATTTTTCAGACACAACACTTCCAATGGCTGGATTGAAAAAAATAGGCACGTACAAGACATCGATTGGATGAAAGAAACGCTCAATGAACTTATTTTATCAGGATTCTATTCCCAAAAAGGTTTTGAAGGAAGTGTAAATACCATTAAAGAAGCTGTCTTAACTCAACAAATGAGTGCCTTTGAAGCGGCTGAAAAGCTATATCAACAATTTTCAAGATGAAAAAATACAAAGTGATCTCTAATAGACGAAATTTCAGGCTAACAGAAGATAACAATCTTCTTGGTGAATTAGTTTACTTAAAATGGGTTTCGCTAAATGCAGACATAAACCTCATTGATAACACCGAAAATAAATTTAAATCAAAAGGGATTTGGAATCAAAAAATTGAGCTGTTTAATAATGATAAAAAATTGTTAGAGCTAAAAATGGGTTGGAAAGGCATAAAAATTCAAACTCAATTTGAAAACAATGTAAGTAATTATCTCCTAAAAAATACTGGTTTTTTTAGTAATAAATTCACTCTATTAGACTCAGATAAAACTGAATTAGTTGAGATAAAATCTGATTTTCAGTGGAAAAAACTTCGTTACGATTATGACATTACGACCACTACTGAATTTGACAAATTAGAAAATGACAAAATGTTGTTGTTCGCCATAATTTATGGTATTAATTACCGAAATACATCAATGGCAGCCGCCGGTGGAGCAATATAATTCAAAAGGGAATCAGAAAAATCCAAAACCGATTTCTAGAAATTTGGAAAGAAAAAATAAAAAACTGGTGTTCACCGAATCTGATAAAAATTCGAGTCAATTCCTCGTTGAATAGTTAGTAAAAACTGGTCAATATCGCCTATCATATCACCATAAGACTTTTCATAAACGTATCCAGAAAATGTTTCTTTTGTTCCAAGGAAAGTTCGGATTGAAACGCCGGTTCCTCCCTCTGGGAAAGATTCATTTTTTTGCTTTTTATTCTTTAATCCACAGGTAAAAAAGTCACTTTTACATTGCTCCCATTTATTTGGGGGTGTTTTTATGCTTGTATCTTGAAGAATCTTATTGTAGGAATCAACAATAAACTGAATACTATCTTTGGTAATGACCCACATGAAATTTCTTTGATAATCAGGAGAAACAGATTTATCATGAAAATGGTAT
>CAIUSK010000430.1 GCA_903901805.1 uncultured Flavobacteriales bacterium | reverse complement strand
TTTCATCTTTGCCAGTTTTTGTTGTATCAGCAATATTTGCGTTAAGTTCTAAATTTGCTTTTTGTAATTCAAGATTACTATTATTAATCAATGAGGTATCTCTGAATTTTTTTGCATCAAATGATTTGTCGAACCAAAATTCAATTGTTTTTCCATCAATGATTCCATCTTTTACTTCTTGAATTGACTTAATTTGTTTATTCTCATAGAAGCTGTAAAGCATTCCGTTATACTTTAAGTCATTTAAAAATAATTTATTTTCAATGCTTTTAAGAACCGGATAGTATGTAATATTTTTATTGTATACTGATTGATTTTGGTTTATTATGGTTTGGTTGGAATTATTTTGTTGATAATTAGCATCACATTTTGGCCAAATCCTGCCTTCTTTTTTTCCAAATATTGTAAAGTGATCCCATGCATCCATTCCATTTTGTTTTACATCAGGATTTAATTCTAAATATTTAATTTTTGCTGATTCGCAATTCTCTTGATTTAAAGAATACAAAGAGAAATTAAGCAGAAAAAATAGAATCAGAGTTAATTTTTTCATATTGTTCATTTTTGATTTAATTACAAATCTAAATTTTTGTGTTAAATAAAACAAACACTAATGATAAATAAATCAAACTGTTTTATATAAAAAATACTCACAGTATTGTGGAATTTTGTTTCAAGATGGTAGAACACATTGGAGAACAAATAAAATCAGTCTTAGAGAAAAAAGGTTTAAGTGTAACTGAGTTCGCAAAGCGAATTAATAAGTCTCGTGAAAATTGTTATTCCATTTTTTCAAGAAAGACAATAGATACAGGTTTGTTAATGAAAATCTCGTCTGTTTTAGAATATGATTTTTTTGAGCAATTTAGTGGGAATAGTCAGAGTAATAAAGAGCTAATTGAACAAATGCAAGATGAGATTCAAATGCTTAAAGATTATAATGCGCTACTGAAAAGGCAAGTAAGAGATGAGAATTAATTGATTTATAGAATTAAATCTTTGTAGTTTACCTAAAAATCAATTCATCCAAAAATACCCACGTTTTATTTCCTTTTCCTAAATGCCAATCAGGACAAACACCCGGGTTTTTAATCGTGTAGCGAATAGCTTTTACTGTAGTTGATTTATTACTTTCTACGATAAACTGCATGTTGTCTGGATTTTTATCTGTCGGATCGGCTGATTTGATGGATATGGGTGATAATTTCTCAAATGAACTGCCATCGGTAGAAATCTCAATGTCAACTTGAGCCGGGTAAAATATCCATGATTTTTGATCCCGAATGGCGGATACCCCAAATGAACTCAAATTTCTAGGTTGATCAAAACGCACCTCGGCTTGGATATCTGTTCCGTAAAAGCCTTGCCAATCGCCTGTTCTGAATTCATTTCCACCTTTGATTCCGTCAATTAATGAATTTGGACCTGATGCGGCGTATTGGTTTGCATAAGGTGTTTTGAGTATCAAATGAACCGTTGGGTCTTTTTTGATTAATGTGCTGCGAACGATGGCGCTATGAAAGATTTTTCTTGGGTTAATTCGGCGTTGTAGCTTCAGGTCAATCGTTGCTGTTTTATCGATAAAAAAGGGTTTTTCAAATACCACCCATTCTCCTTCATTCAGGCTGTAAAAAGGAATGAAATCGTCTCGGTCATTAAGCGGAACAAAACCGATACCCACTTTTATTTTATCTTCAAAAATGCGTTCTTCGTTTACTAAAAAAGGGGTAGGTACAAAATTTTCAGGCACTTCATCCTCTGGAGATCCCGAAATCCATTTATCATATTCTAATCTGGGTTGGCTTCCCATTTCAAATTCCAATAATCCACCATAGGTTAACTCTTCGTGCGAAATATAGCTGCGATAAAGTGGTTTCCCATTTAATTTAACCGACTGAACGTATTTGTTTTCATTCGAAATATTGGGCGCAGAAATGAATAAAATGGCACCATTTTCAAATTTTAATTCGGTTTGTTTGAAAGAAGGTTTTCCTAATTCATAATACGGTTTTCCGGGCGAAACTTGATAAAAGCCAAGACTTGACAATACATACCACGCCGACATTTGACCGCAATCTTCATTACCAGAAAGCCCGTCAGGTTTGGTGGAGTACATTTCATTTAGAATACGATCCACATAAACTTGCGTTTTGTATGGAGAATTGGTGTAATTGTATAAATAAGCCATGTGATGTGAAGGCTCGTTTCCGTGGGCATATTGACCAATTAAACCGGTAATATC
>CAIUSK010000429.1 GCA_903901805.1 uncultured Flavobacteriales bacterium | reverse complement strand
TAAATTGCTTCTTACTATTGTTGTCGATAGGTTATTCTCCTCGGTGGAAGGATCGTTCAATTGTAAATTAGAGTATATAGATTCAGGGAAAAAGCAATACATAACCAAACAAGATACGGTGTGATTAGAAGTGTTTTCCAATTGTACCAACCGAAATTTTTGTTGTGTGTTACTAGTAAAACTAGAAATAATGCAGCCAGAACGATTAACCCTGGTAAGATAAGGTGCAATTGAAAAAATACAGGATTCCAACCGATATTTAATAGTAAATGAATCGTATAAATAATTTTATTTGATCTCGTTGGATTTTCCTTAAACACAACTGTCATGTAAACGGAAAAAAGAAGCATTATGGTTGTCCAAGCAGCCCCAAAAACCCATCCAGGGGGAGTCCAAGGTGCTAGATTGAGAGATTGATACCATGAGTTTTCGATAGGGCTACTTCCCATTAAAAAGCTCCCGAGGCCTAGTGCACCAAAATTGATAACAAAAAACAGTAAAAAATTACGGGTATTCTTCCACATATTTATTGAATTAAAATTCCTTTAGCTCCCAATATTTTAATTTCTTTTAAGTTTTTCTCACAGATAGATTCAGGAGGAAAGATAAATTTTTTGTCGTACAAAACTTCATCTATCCAAAAACTTACCCAATATTCATTTGAAATCCCAAAGACATCTTCCATTATAGGTTCTATTTTTGCAGCTTCATTCGGAAGTAGCACCTCTATACAATGGCGTAAGGTTGAGGTCTTTATTTTTTCGCCAGTATTTGCATTTTCCCCATATCCCGTGCTATTGATGATTATTCCTTCCATTATATCTTCACGTAGATTTAATAGATACACCAAATATTCCGGATGATTTTCCATGTTAATTTGCTGCACAACAGCCACGGCAACGTTTTCTACTTTTGGTCCTTTTAATTCTTCTCTCATTTCAATTTATTAAAAATGGAATATCCATATGTTATATAATTAAATACATCCGGTGAATGTCCGATTTTTTCTTGATTTTGCTTTAAAAAATTAGCATCGTTTTTATAGGTGTCTGGTATTTCGAAGTTTTCTTCTCTTTTCATACCGAGTCTAACGATAATCAAGTTGTCTTTCGGTATTGTCAAAATATATTGACCCCGAAACCCTCGGAAATAATGAACGGGATTTCCGTTATTTAAGTATGTCCATGTGTGTAATCCATATCGCTGATTGGGCGTTCCTTCGTCCATTTTTAAAGGGGGTGTAGCGATTAATTCATCCATGAATTTACTTGAAATAAGTTGCTTATCTCCCCATTTTCCTTTGTTTAATAATAAACGTCCAAGTAAAGCATAGTCCCGAGCAGTTGCATAGAAACAACAAAATGACTTTTCAATACCATTTTCTTGATCCATACTCCAATAGGCTGAAGCGCTCGCTCCAATTGGTTTCCAAAGTCTTGTTTCCATGTATTGAGACAAGGTCATTTTCGTTGCTTTTGCTAACAGAATCCCTATTAATTGAGAGTTACCGCTTTGGTAATTGAAATGTTTTCCGGGTTCTTCAACCACCAATTGTCTTGTTACTAATGCATGTAAATCCGAAGTAAAATAGCCTTCTGCAGCTTCTGAAATGGGATTACTACCACTTTCTTCCCAGTCTAATCCAGAGGCCATTTGTAGTAGGTGGCGAATGGTGATTTTTTGTCTTCCTAACATTTTAAACTCAGGAATGTAATTACCAACAGGTTCATCAAGACTTTTTATCTTGCCTTCATCTAATGCGATTCCAACCAGAAGGGCTAAAATTGTTTTTGATGCTGAAAATGAGTTAGATACAGTATTTTCGTTGTGTTCTCCCCAGTATTTTTCACAGAGGATAGAATCTTTATGAATGACTAAAAAAGCTGTGGTGCCCCAATTTTCATGATACGCTATTTCATCAGGTTTCCAGCCATAGGAATTTTTTTTAGGGTGTGTTTTCCAGTAAAAGTGCGCTTTTTGAGGTTGAATATTTGTTTTTGCGAATAAATCTAAATCGTAAATTCCTGGACCAGATTCTCCACGCAAATATGTTTTAGCAATACCATCATATAAATAATACCTACCCGATAAAATAATGAAAAGGTTTCCAATGATAATCAGTAAAAGGAAAGTTAATCCAAATATGCGACCTAGTTTTGAAATAGTTTTTTTCATTTATCGGCTATTACTTCAAAACCAAACAACTCAGTTAATTCTTTCAAAAGAATAGGCGTGATTTCGTTTATCGAGACAGAGCGATTTAGTTCTTTTTCTACTGAAGTTACTGCTTTATCTTGAATTCCGCAAGGAACAATATGATTAAAAAAACTTAGATCGGTGCAGATATTAAATCCAATTCCATGCATAGTCATCCACCTTGAACTTTTTACTCCCATGGCACAAATTTTTCGTGCTTTGTGAGTGGTGGGTTCAAGCCAAACCCCTGTCATTCCAGCAAATCGGTCTCCTTGAATACCAAAATTTGCCAAAGAACGTATTACAGCCTCCTCTAAAAATCGCATGTATTTATGGATGTCCGTGAAAAACTGCTCAAGGTCAAAAATGGGATAAACCACCAACTGTCCCGGACCGTGATAGGTAATGTCACCTCCGCGGTTTATTTCATAAAACTGAGCTTCTTTTTCGTCTAATTCCGTTTGGTCAATGAGTAGGTGTTGCCTATCGCCACTTTTACCGAGGGTGAATACATGGGGATGTTCGCAAAAGATTAAATGATTTTTGGGTAAATCAGTGCTTTCACCATTTCTAACGGCAATTTTTTGTTGAACACCTTCTTGAAAGAGTTTTTCTTGAAATTCCCACGCCGCTTTGTAATCAATTCTTCCTAAAAAATGACAAGTAACTTTTGGCGACATTCATTAGAAATTGGAAAGTTCACCTTTCAAATAATCAATAATTTCGATGTCAATAATATCTTGTTTGTTTGCCTCGCATAAATAATACGATGCCCAATCAACAACATGGATGAGGTAAAGTGATTGCTC
>CAIUSK010000428.1 GCA_903901805.1 uncultured Flavobacteriales bacterium | reverse complement strand
GCATGATATTTTTTTTCAAAAAAAGCAATCAATTCATCATAGCTAGGATCAGTGGTATTTAGATTTAAAATAGGTCTCCCCGTAATGGCGTAATCAATCAATTTACTTGGAATTTGACTGGGGCGATTTACATTTGCTAGATTTACTAAAAAATCCATTTTTTCCAATTCTAGTAATAATTCAACTCTTGGAATTCCGTTTCGAATTTCTAATTTTTCTCCTAATTTTTCTTTGAAGTCATTGATCAGAACTGTATGATTGGAATATACTATGAATTTGAAAGGTTTATCAATCTTACAAAGAAGTTCCATAAAGTTTTTCGGATTTCGAATGTCTTCGTAAAAAGTACCTGCATATCCAAAGGTTGAAATTGGATTTGTTGGCTTAGCTTTTTCTCTATTTTCATCAAAATCGAAGCCTTGTGGAATGATTCTAATTTTACTTCTATACCCCTCGTAATACCCATTCGCAGCCTCAGATTCGGGTACGGTAATGAAATCTGCTTGTTGGCAAAATAGATGCTCGTATTTCGCGAATTTCTGGGGATAGATGTTAGTTGTATCGTTATTCATAAACGGATCGCCACAATCGGCAATCCAGGTTTTTGGGAATTGATGTGGGTTATTCTTTCTGTAACTAGCAACGCCCCAATGAATTTGGTGGGGATCCGCAATGGAAATGACAGCATCATGGTCATGTTCACTTTTCAGTATCTCTTGCGCGCGATAATAGAACTCAAAATTAGGAAATAAATAGGTTTTACCTAGTAACTTCCCGAATGCTTTGTCAATAAAGTAACGTTTTCCATCGCCATCACTGTTGTACGAATGATACATCCATTTTAATGAAATGTTTTTAAGTGTAATGGTTGGAAATTGATTTAAAAATTCGGAATAATCGTATTTTCCTAAAACGACATAGACAGTTACTTCGTGTCCTTGTCGGGCAAATTCTTTCATGAGCTCCGATGTGCGGTTGGCACGCGGGGTTTGCATGGGGAAGATGTGCTGGGAAAGGATTAGTATTCTCAAAGTATTAAGTTAGTATTGTGCACTTCGTCAAGGCTCAGTGCGAGTAGTTAGTTGAATAATTCAATTAGTTTGTTGACGATACGTTTGGCAGTATGGCCGTCCCAAAGTTCGGGAATGGTGTAGGATTTCCAGTTGTTTTGTTCGATTTCGTGGATGCAGGATTTTAGTTTTTCTACTTCGTTTCCGACCAATTCGTTGGATCCGTACACAACTGTCTCCGGACGTTCGGTATTGCTACGAAGTGTAACGCACGGAATACCTAACACTGTTGTTTCTTCTGTAATTCCTCCTGAATCTGTTAAAACTCCTTTAGCATTTGAAACTAAATAATTGAATTCCAAGTACGGTTGTGGATCAACCAATTTTATATTTTTAAAACTATGAACTAATTTTTCAACTTGATTTCTTGTTCGTGGATGAACCGGAAAAATCACCGGACTTTGAACAGAAGAATCGATTGCTGTTAGAATTTGATTTAATGTACTCAAATCATCTACATTCGAAGGACGGTGTAAGGTCAAAACAAAATATTTAATTTTTTCCAACTCTAACGTTGACCAAAGAGATGGTGCTCGAAATTTAGCTTGATTTTTCAATAAGCTGTCTATCATCACATTTCCGACAAAGAATATCCTGTCTGTTGGAATACCTTCCTTCTCTAAATTCTTGTTGGCAAAATGTGAGGTAGTAAAAAAATAATCAGTGATGCTGTCTGTAACTTTTCGATTGATTTCCTCTGGCATCGTCCAATCGTTAGAACGAATTCCGCCTTCCACATGCGCTACTCTAATTCCAGCTTTTTTTGCGACAATAGAACACGCCAAAGTGGAGGTTACGTCGCCAACCACTAAGACTAAATCGCATGGATTTTTAGTTAAATACTTTTCAAATCCAATCATGATGGAGGCAGTCTGTTCAGCTTGTGTTCCCCCTCCTGCCCCAAGGTTTACTTGAGGTTCAGGAATCCCTAATTGATCAAAAAAATCGGAACTCATATTCGCATCGAAATGTTGCCCAGTATGTACCAAAGAATATTCTATAGTTTTATTTTCTGATTTAGCTTCTTCTATCGAATGGATTATCGGTGCGATTTTCACGAAGTTTGGACGAGCGCCTGCTATGAGGGTTAGTTTCATTTTGTTGGTTAGTGGTGAGCACTTCGGCCAGGCTCAGTGCAAGTTTTTAATAGTTTGAAGAACTCATTGTAGTTGGTTTCGGCGTTATATTGTTGTTTCCAGTTTTCGTAAGATGCATTGCGCTTTTGTTGTTTAACAACTTTATTACTTGAAAGATAATGTTGAATAATGGATACAACTTCTTCTTGATTAAAGTCTTTCTCGACTAAAAATCCATTTTCATCATTTACAATTTCGGAAGTACCGCCGACATTGGTTGCCAAAACAGGAATCCCTGCTGATTGTGCTTCCATGATGGAAACAGGTATACCTTCTGATTCACTAAAATTGATAAATAAATCGACAAAATTCACATTGTAGAAATTGAGAATGTCATCATTGGGAACAATACCCATAAAATTATAATCAATATTGATCAATGATACTTCCGCTAATTTGAGCAGCTTTTCTTTTAGGATGCCATCTCCAAAATGAACCCATTTAATTTTAACATGAACCGATAAGGACTTAACAAAATCAATAATCAACTCTACTCTTTTTACTGATGTAAGTGTCGAACAACTGCAAATGGTAATCACATCTAAATTGCTAATTATTGAAAGTGGATTCTCCTTATTAATTTTACCAAGTCTAGATAGGACCAGTTTATCTTTTCTATTGAAATTGTGCAACTGACGCATGTAGTTTATTCCATCTTCGGAAATTGAGCAACTCAGCGAAAGTTCATTCAATAAGTATTTTCTGTAGGGTAAATAAGGCGGATTGTTCGCGTAAAAATATACATCCCACCTGTGGCAACGCGCAATCGCATGACAGTCTGTTTTTTTTCGAATACGGGCAATTGCAAGTGCCTTGTAATCATGCCAATACGAGTAGAGTATGTGTTTTGATGGATCTGTTAATTGATGTAGATACAATGCTTTCATGACTATGGAGGATCGTACAAAATCTTCCATTAGTATTTTGAAGATTAAAAAGTTAGTCCGAAGATTATAAGATTTTTTTAGAAATAGTAGTTCATTCCACAGAGGCCGAAAAAACAAACCTTTAAATCTTAATAAAACACGCTCAATAAATCTGATTTTAGTAAACTCAATTACCTGAATATTTTGCGGGATTGGTCGTTGTGAATTATTTTTTTCACTAGCACAAAGCACGGTAATCTTCTCAAATTTTGACGCAATGATATTTATTTCATCGTCTAAAAAAAATTCGCCAATTGTATTTGGGTAGTTATCAGTAAGAAGAACTAGGTGTTTCAAGTTGTTGATTGGTAGATAGTTAAAGGTTAGTAGTTAGTGATAAATAGTTAGTGAGTATGATTATATAAAGTGAGTAGTTTTTCACGATATGATTCAATGTCAAATTTTTTGGCGTATTCAGTATTGTAATAAATCATTTCATCATTTTGGTTTACTTCAATAATTTGTTGAGCAAACTCTTTAGGCTCTTGTTTTTCCAAGATATATCCGTTTTTTCCATTAAGCATAAGATCTCTGTTCCCATTTCCGTCCAAAGTTATAACAGGAAGTCCGGCTGCCATTGCTTCAAGTAAAACTAATCCTAAGGGTTCATAAGTTGCAGTATGGACGTACACGTCAGATTGCCATAAATATTCCTCGACATTTTCAACGTTACCTAAAAAGAGGCATTGGTCTAAAATCCCTAATTCTGTTGCTCTATTTTGGACTTCAATTTTTAGTGGACCATCGCCAAGGAAAAGGCAATTTGCACGAACTCCCCTTTCGCTGAGCTCAAGGATGATATCGAGAAGAAATGTTTGATTTTTTTTGGGAACGAAGGAGCCGATGTTGATTAGCTTTAGGTTGAGTGGTGAATGGTTAGTAGTTAATTGTGAATGGTTGACTTCGACAGAGCTCAGTCTACCATTTTGAATGCTTTCAGTGTAACCAGTTGGTTGTTGGAACCGTTTGACGTCTATAGCATTGTGTAATAAAGTTACCGGATAGTTAGATTGAACTGATTTGATGTATGATTCGGTATGTTTGGAGATGGCGATGAAATGTGTGCCTCCATTTTTTTTATATTGTTTGAATAAGATTTGTTTTTCGTACCAATTCGTAACATTTGTTTTTGAAATCGACGACCACGACCCTTTTTTTAATTGCACCATGTTGTCGTGAACGTGGCTAAACCAATTTGCTTTTGGATAATAACAAAAACGACTTACTAGCTCAGCTTCAAACAAATGAGTATGGATTACATCTGGTTCGAAATTTTCGATGTAGGCTTGAAGATCAGAAACATTCACTTGCCATTTCTTTGTTAAGGAAAGGTTAACGGAAGATGGAACAATCGAAATAAGCTGCTTTATATCTGAAATATCATATTCTATTTGTTCTCTAAAAATGACTATTCGAGTTTCAATATTTTCTTGCTCAGTCAAATTTTTAACTAAATCCAAAACTAATCTTTCTGCTCCTCCTTTGAATAATGCAGGGATAATGTGGAGGATTTTCATCTTATTAAATTCTCCTTAATCTGATTTAAATAGTCAATATTATTTTTACTAATACACCTTACCCCCATCGCTTCACTTTCATACGCTACTAAACCCCACGATTCGGAATAACTCATGTAGAGATTTAAATCCATAGAACCTAAAATTTGGAGGAATTTTTCTTTCGATAGATTTTTTCCATGTTCTACGACTCGATCACTCATATTCAGGTAGTCAAAAATACTTTTGTCTAATACATGAATAATCGCATTTTCAATGAGCAAAGCATGCACCACCTGATTGTGGAGGTTTTTATTAAATGTATCAGCTCCAAAAACACCAATGTGAAATTTACTTCGATCTAAATTGATTTTTTGAATTCCCTCTGGAATTTCTGGGTTGGGTAAGGGCACATGAATACAATTAAAACTATATAATTGATGGACCGTTTCTGCCATTCCTTCTTTGATAAAACCGATTTCCTTAATTTTTCCAATCCCTGCCAATTGAAACATTCTAGCCATCCAATCCCTCCGTTCTTTATCATGCATTTCGCTCCAAGTGCCGTGGTAAATTACTTCAAAGTGCTCTTTTTCTCCATATTCAGAAATAAAATCAAAAAAGAAGGTAGCAAATCCTGAAATTGTAATCTTAGTAAATTGAAGACCTACCAATGCCTCTTTCCAAACTTTCATCTCTTTATCCTTGAAAACTGGATGAGAGTACCATTGGGGAAATGTGTAGGTTTTATCAGGAAATAAACTATGCGTTGCATTTGAAATACCTAACCAACTTCCTTCCGTAGGGCTTCCACAAATAACAATTTCATCAGAACGTTTTCTTAGTTCTTTTAATTCCAATACTTTTTTATCAAGTAATGCTTTATTTTGTTTTGGAAAAACTTTTCTAAGGATTCTATTCAGCATATTTTAAATAGCTCTTTGCAGATGAAGTTTTTCTTAAGTAATTATTTTCAATTCTTGCTAAGATACTTGTCACTTGGGAACTATACTCCTTTTCCTGAGATAATAAATCTTCTAGTTTTCTTCTTTTCAAAAAAAACGTATTCAGTTGAATATTAACAAAAACCAGACGTTTTAGTAACCAAAACTGAAAGTAGGACATGGTTTTGTATAAATACAAAAATTCCGAAGCAAGAATTACTTTATTTTTCATCGGGTTTGCATCTGTACTGGCACTATTCACATGATATACCTCTGTAGCTGCAAGGAAGTAATTAATAAACCCTTCTTTTTTCACTCGGAATGACCATTCTACGTCCTCGTAATACAAGAAGAAATCTTCGTCTAAATATAACTTATGATTTTCTATTTTTTCACGCTTCATCATTACACAAGCGCCGCTCACAAAATCAACTTCATGATTTTTGTAATGCATTTTCTCTGCGTTGTATTTTTTTTTATCTACGTATTTGGGAAAGAACTTAATTACCAGTGGATTTGCTTTTAAATACTTGGATAATCCTTGAAATCCCCTTCCTGTCCCCACTAGTAATGACCCATCAACAGATGATATAATGCGACAACCAAGTAACCCTAAATTTTCCTTGTTACTTAACTCCTTGTAGTTCGCAAGCATTTTATCTAAAAAACCTACTTTAATAAACGTGTCTGGATTTAAGAGCAGTATATATTCTCCGGTGGAATTTCGAATACCCAAGTTATTAGCTCTGGCAAACCCAGCGTTATATCCGGATTGAATCCATTTTGTTTGAGGAAATGCATTCCAAATAAGCTTTTCACTCTCATCTTTTGAGTCGTTATCCACTACTACAACCTCTAAATTAACTCCGTCACTGAATTCCCAAAGTGATGTTACACAGTCAAGTAATAATTGTGGCGTCTTATAATGAACAATGATTACAGAAAGCTGCATATTATTCAATCGGTTTTTTTGACCAACCATTTTTGCTGAAATGTTGAATTCCATTTAAGTAATACTCCAGTTTTTCAATCGTGGTATTATTTCCAAGCGCATATCTCGGGAGGAAAAATCTATTTGTTACGGAAGAAGAAAACACATTACCAGGATGATTCATGGTTGCGGTTTTGAATCCCAATTTCTTTATTGAATCAAATTCACGTTCATTAGCATCATCGAAACTTCCGTATGGATAGGCGAAATGTTCTATCTTTTTTCCTACTTGTT
>CAIUSK010000427.1 GCA_903901805.1 uncultured Flavobacteriales bacterium | reverse complement strand
ATTTTATTTCAGTAGACTTTTGAATGGATTTAGGCTGCTTGGTGGATTATTTGTAACTTTGCACCCGCATGGAAAATCATAAATCCGGTTTTGTAAATATAGTTGGTAGTCCCAATGTTGGTAAATCAACTTTGATGAATGCAATGTTAGGTGAGAAATTATCCATTGTGACTTCAAAAGCTCAGACTACACGTCATCGTATCTTGGGAATAGTGAACGAAGCAGAATATCAAGTTGTTTTTTCAGATACTCCAGGTGTTGTAAATGCCGCTTATAAAATGCACGAAGCAATGATGGGCTATGTAAATTCATCGTTGAAAGACGCAGATATCTTATTGTTTATTACAGATCCTTATGAATCTGAGATGAACCATAAAGAAACGCTCGCCAAAATTCAGAAAATGAATATTCCTGTTTTTTGCCTGTTGAATAAAATTGATTTGGTTGATCAAGCAGTTGTAGAGGAAAGAATGGCTTATTGGAAAGAGCAACTCCCATCAGCTGAAATAATTCCAATTTCTGCCTTACACACATTTAATTTAGAAAAAGTGTGGGGACTTATTTTGGACTTGTTGCCCATAAGCCCACCATATTACGATAAAGAAGAGATTAGTAATCGCCCCGTTCGTTTTTTCGTGTCAGAAATTATTAGAGAAAAAATATTTGAGCTTTGTAAAAAAGAAATTCCATATAGTAGTCAAGTTGAAGTGGATACCTATTTGGATGAAGGAAACATCATTCGTATTCGAGCAATAATTATTATAGAAAGAGATTCGCAACGAGGAATAATAATCGGTAAAGGAGGAGAAATGCTCAAGCGTATAGGGACAAATGCTCGAAAAGATTTAGAAAAATTCTTAGATAAAAAGGTATTTCTAGAAACCTATGTAAAGGTAGATAAAGACTGGCGTACAAGTGATAGCAAGTTAAAGAAATACGGATACGGACATTAATTAAATTCAAAATAAATTTATCAATGGTTAACATTGTTGCAATTGTAGGTAGACCCAATGTTGGTAAATCAACACTTTTTAATCGACTGACTGAATCGAGAGATGCAATCGTTAAAGAAGTAAGTGGAGTAACTCGTGATCGAATATATGGAAAGGGGGAGTGGAACGGTAAAATATTCTCAGTAATTGATACGGGTGGATACGCCGTTGGTTCTGGTGATATATTTGAAGCTCAAATACGACGTCAGGTTGATTTAGCCATTGAAGAAGCTACCGTAATTATTTTTATGGTGGATGTTATGTCTGGTATCATGGACATGGATGAATTAGTCGCCAAAAAATTACGTAAATCAGGCAAGCCAGTACTTGTTGTTGCAAATAAAGTCGATAATACCCAACGCGTTGGTTTGTCTGCCGAATTTTATTCTTTTGGACTTGGTGATGTTTATGATTTGTCTGCAACAAATGGAACGGGGACAGGTGAAATACTTGATGCCGTTGTACCCTTTTTTAATTTTGATGAAGATATTTCACGTGAAGAAGATTCTTTACCAAGAATTGCTGTAGTTGGTCGTCCAAATGTTGGAAAATCTTCATTAATTAATGCCTTAACGGGTGAGGAGCGAAATATTGTAACTAATATATCTGGGACCACACGTGATGCCATACATACACGGTACAAATCTTTTGGATTTGATTTTGTGTTAATTGATACTGCTGGTATTCGTAAAAAAGCGAAAGTACATGAGGATATTGAGTATTATTCGGTACTACGTTCTATAAGAACTATTGAGAATGCAGATGTTTGTATTGTTATGATTGATGCTTCCGAAGGTCTTCAAAAACAAGATTTAAGTATCTACTATATAGCTGAAAAAAATTCAAAAGGAATTGTTGTTTTGGTAAATAAATGGGATTTGATCGATAAGGATCAATCAACCATGAAGGCTTATGAAACCAAATTACGGGAGCAATTAGCTCCGTTTAATGATGTTCCAATTATTTTTACATCAGCGCTTACGAAACAACGAATTTATCAAGCTATTGAAGCTGCAATGCTTGTTAATACAAATCGTACTAAAAAGATTCCAACTTCCGTATTAAATGATGTGTTATTGCCGATAATTCAGGCTACTCCTCCAGCTGCTGTGAAAGGAAAATATATTAAGATAAAATATGTTCAACAATTACCAACACACTCGCCAGCCTTCGCCCTTTTCTGTAATTTGCCGCAATATGTGCAAGATTCATATAAACGATTTATAGAAAATAGATTGCGGGATGAGTTTGATTTTAAAGGTGTTCCGATAAAAGTATTTTTCAGAAAGAAATAATTAGTTGAAGAATTATATTTTCCTTTATTAATGTTGTATTCTTTTTGGTATAATTGAAAAATTACCTTAATTTAGCCTGCTTTAATTGACCAGAAATAACAAACTTATTCGTACAACACCAATGGAATCATTAATAATTACAGCAACATCTCTCACTCCTTCAATTCGTTTTGAATCAACAGGAATTATGGAGATTCATGGAAAATCGATTCCTGAAAATAGTGACGACTTCTGGCTTCCAATATTAAATTGGTTTAAAGCCTATGTTAATAATCCTGCTGAGCAAACCGTTGTAAAGTTGGATATTGCTTATCTTAATATTTCTTCTTCCAAGAATGTTCTGCACCTACTTTATCAACTGAACGAATTAACTGATCGTAATTTTGATGCCCGTGTTGAATGGTATTATCATGCTGCTGATCAAGATATGTTAGAAGTTGGTAAAGATTATGAACACATGGTGCGTGTTCCT
>CAIUSK010000426.1 GCA_903901805.1 uncultured Flavobacteriales bacterium | reverse complement strand
CAATAGCATTATTGCTAATCGGGTTTTTTTCGGCTGTTTGAATTACTAAATCATTTTCAATTAGTGCATATGACCATCTAGGGTGCACGGACCTAAATGTTACAAGTCCGGCATCAACATTATCACTCTCCCATTTTTTAAAAATAGTATTGTGGTCAACATTGATAATTTGATCGCCATTTAATATAAGAATACTGTCGTCGGAATTTATATAATCAATACTCATCAAAACGCTACACAATGCCCCTTTTGTATCTTTTTTTAATTTTACTATAATAGAAGTCGGGTGTAGGAGCTTTAAAGTATTGTCAATATGAAATTTATTTACATCTTCTTCATTAACTATAAAAACGTATTGAAAGGGAGTTGTAATCATTGAAGGTCCATTTGTAACCAATTCTATCATTAGTTTTCCGCATATTTCTGTTAAAGACTTAGGATAGATATATCCCGCATTAGAAAAAAGGTTCGATGAACCGGCTAAAGGAACTATTATTTTAAGCATTTTCAATTTCTTTAATTCGATTTATTATATTATTAAAACTCACGTCTAAAGGGCTGTCAACTTTATATAAATGTGCACCTGATTGTATAGCAGCTTTGATACCATTTTCATTATCTTCCACTATTAAACATTCTTCAGGCAAGAGATTTAATATACTTATTGCTTTAGCATATATCTCAGGGTCTGGCTTGCCTTTTTGAACATCTTGATTAGAAAGCATTAGATCTAAATTAGAAGCCAGATCTGATTTCTCCATCATAACTTCAACAGTTTTTCTGACTGAATTTGAGCAAACTGCAAGCTTATAGTTGAGAGACTTTAATTTAGATAATGCATATTGTTGCTGAAATACTGGCTTACACTTTGAGGAGATTATTTCTAATGTATATGCTTGTTTTAAATCGTTTACAAAGGAATGTAACTTTCTTGGGAAACCTAGTTCAAGAGTTAGCATTTCCAATTTTTTTTTGGTGGGTAAACCATCAAATGTAACAAGGTGATCATACCTACTGATTTCTGATCCAAATAGAGATAATGCTCGATTAAGACTCTCGTAATGCCACTCGCGAGCATCAATTAGAACGCCATCCATATCAAATATTACTGCCTTTATTTTCATATATTAATTTTATAAAGAATTAAAAAAAGAATTTGCTTTGCTTGGAAAATCTGTACACAATAAAATATTTTCGTTATTTATAAAATTACATTTTTTTAGATTTTCCCAAAAATTAATATGATTTCTTTTATGCAATTCTGGAGAAACTATGGCAACTTTTTTATTATTATCAAGGTGGTTTTGTATTAAGTCATTACTATACCATTCAGATTCAAAACAATCTAACCAAACTCCATTTGAATTATCATATAATATAACTTCTTTCTCAAACTCACTCTGTCTCATAAAGAATTTTAGATCTTGTTTCATATAACCAAAAGAATCAGGGATTGACATGTCAAAAACAAAATAATTATCAATTTGATACTTTTTCAATAAATTATTAACAAGCCTATGTAGGCCATCGGATTTAATATTCAAAGCTAAAAAAATAGAATTGTCATCCATTGATTTATAGCTTATTAATAGATCTTCCAATGTTATAGATTGCTTGGTTGGGATATCGTGTGATATTACAATTTCTCCTAAATAATCTCTTAGATCAGTCTCTATTCCTATTCCTTCCATAAAAGACAATTTAAACGCACTTAAAGTGTTTTGTTGTTCTTTACTTTCCCACATTCCTCTATGTGATAATATTTTCATGATTTTTTATTTTATTTCCCAATTAGTTCTAATTATACTATTATGCATTCGAGAGCCTTCTGTTAAATATCTCATTCCATTTCCTGTTTTGTTGGTAACATCAAAAATAAGTTCACCATCATCACTAATTATTTTAACCAAATTATGGATCCCCAGATCAAATTTTATTCTATAACCACCCTCGGCTAAGGTCCAGGCAGGTATTTTAAATTTTTTTGAAAATACGCCAGGTTTGTAATGAATAGTTGGTTGTGGATTGTAATCATCAACTACGCAACAAGCTAATTTATCATCGCTTTTTGAGAATAAATTAAAACCCACAACTAAATCCCTAATCTCTACTTTGACCTCAAAAATTATTTCAATATACAAATCTTGAGAATTGTCAAATTCATTATTCTCTAGACTGTATATTTTTGTCGATTTTAATAAACATCCATTGCTCCCTTTACTTCCAATCCATTGATGTCGATTAATATTTATTGTTTCTCCATAAATTCCAATACATTCATCTGTTGATCCAAAATGCTGAATCATTCCATTCTTTAACACAAGAGAGTTTGCACAAAAATTTCTCACAGAATCCATATTATGACTTACAAATAGAACAGTTTTGCCAATAGATTTACTAATTTCTCCCATTTTACCAAGACATTTTTTTTGAAATTCTGCATCACCAACCGCTAATACCTCGTCTACTATAAGTATCTCACTCTCTAGATGAGCTGCAACTGCAAATGCAAGTCTTACATACATTCCTGAAGAAAATCTTTTTACTGGAGTATCTATATATCGTTCAACTCCTGAAAAATCAACAATTTCATCAAATTTTCGTACTATTTCTTTTTTTCTCATCCCTAATATAGCACCATTCAAAAAAATATTTTCTCTTCCAGTTAACTCTGGATGAAAACCAGTTCCAACTTCAAGTAAAGAAGAAATTCTTCCCTTAATTTTTACTACGCCTTTCGTTGGTGCAGTAACTTGAGATAATATCTTCAATAAAGTGCTTTTCCCTGCCCCGTTTTTCCCAATCACTCCAATTGCACAACCCTCCTCTATTTCAAAATTTAAATCTTTTAAACTCCAAACAAATTCAGAAGTCCCTTCTGAAAATTTATTATTTTCTTCCCCGATTTTCAAATATGGATCTTCCTTGCCTCTAAATAATGCCCACCATCGATTTAAATCATGAGATATTGTGCCGGTACCAAATTGACCAATTTGATAAGCTTTCGATAAATTTTCAACTTTGATTGTTATACTCATTATACTTTATCTATAAATGTTTTTTCTGCCTTATTAAATATGATTGTTCCAAAAATTAAAATTAATACAGTTAAAAAAATTGTGTAGCTGAAAGTTTGAATTGAAAATTCTCCTTTCCCTAAAAATGCTAATCTAGAAATTTCAATAATTTGGGTCATTGGATTAAGCGTTATAATCCACTTATAATTACTCGAAACTGATGATAATGGGTAAATAACTGGTGTAGCATACATTAATAATTGAAGACCAAAAACAACTAAAAATGCGAGGTCCCTATATTTATTAGTCATGGCAGTAATTATCATCCCGAATCCTAAGCCCAAAGATGCCATTAAAATAATAATAACCGGCAATAAAAATAAATACATTGTGGGCGAAAAATGAGCCCCTTTATACCAATAGTAAAGCATTAATAAAACAAATAAAATAGTTTGTATGCAAAATTTAACCAAATTAGAAATTACAATACTCAATGGCATAATTAATCTAGGAAAATATACTTTTCCAAAAATGTTTGCATTGTCTCTAAATACAGTTGAAGTTTTATTTAAAGATTCAGAAAAATAACTCCAAAACGTTATACCTACCATATAAAATAACGGTTGAGGCAACCCGTCTGTTGAAATACCTGCTAATTGTCCGAAAATAAAAGTAAACGTTATTGTTGTAAATAATGGTTGAATTAAAAACCAGATTGGTCCCAAAATTGTCTGTTTGTAAAATGACACAAAATCTCTTTTTACTAATAAAACTAGCAAATCTCTATACATCCAAACATTTCGAATTCCTAAGTTTAGTTTATTTGATTTTGCTTCAATTATCAAATCCCAATTATCTTGATTATTTTCTACCATTTTACTATATTAAAATTTAAATAAAGTTCTTAACACTATTAAAAGGGACAACCCTATTCCAATTAATATAAATAAAAGTAATTTTTTGAAGTAGTTTCCAGAGGTAGACGCTTCTGGAATTTTAATTGGTTCTAAGAATGAAAAAACTGGCGATTCTTTCTTTAATTCCAATTTTGACTGTTCCAATTGAACAGATAGCTGATTATAAATATTAAATGCAACAGACATTTCATTACTTAAGATTTGCTCCTTTATTTGCGAGGATTGAAAAATCATTCCTAAACTGTTATCTTTATAATTTGCAAGATTTTTTTGTGATAATTCATATTTGACTTTGGCTTCATCTAGCCTTTTTTGTATGAAATTTATATTATCAATTTGTTTTTTAGTTTT
>CAIUSK010000425.1 GCA_903901805.1 uncultured Flavobacteriales bacterium | reverse complement strand
TTGAAAGAATGTTTTTTGTTTCTGAGATACTTTTCGGTATTTGATGATTTGAACGGTAGCTGTTGTTGCATCATACCCAATAAATTCGGTTGTAACATCAGTATTTACTTGCACCCAATCATCCGTTTCAATCGCTGTTGCAGCTCTTGATCGATCCTTTTGAATTTGAAGTTCTTTCTGAAATCCTACCTCATCAATGCTTAATTCGTTTTCACGCGCAATTAATGAAGTCAAATCTACTGGGAATCCATAGGTATCATATAATTCAAAAACGGCATCTCCTGCAATTACCTTTTCTTGTTTACTTTTTGAATGATTCATCAAATCATCCATGCGTTTAATTCCTTGTTCCAGTGTCCTGAAAAAACTATTTTCTTCTTCACGAATAACCTTGGAAATTAGGTCTTTTTGACGGATCAATTCTTCGTATGGATCCCCCATTAAATCGCATAGAACAAGGGCTAAATCGCTCAAAAAAGATTCTTTCAATCCCAAGGTTTGGTAACCATAACGAACGGCTCTTCTTAAGATACGACGTATTACATATCCCGCACCATTATTAGCTGGGAGTTGACCGTCTGCGATTGAAAATGCAATTGTTCGAACATGATCTGCAATTACACGTAACGCTATATCTGTCTCTTCTGACTTTCCATAGGAGATTCCGGAAACACGAACCATGTGTTGGATCAAGGTTTGAAATAAATCGGTATCGTAATTACTTTGTTTTCCTTGCAGGGCCATTGCCAATCGTTCCAATCCCATACCTGTATCAACATGGGTTGCAGGAAGAGGTTCTAAAGAACTATCCGATTTTCGGTTGAATTGCATGAAAACATTGTTCCATATTTCAATCACTTGGGGATGATCATTATTCACTAAATCTCTTCCATTTGTACTGATTCGTTCACTTTCATCCCTCAAATCTACATGGATTTCCGTGCACGGACCACAAGGACCTGTATCGCCCATTTCCCAAAAATTATCTTTTTTAGAAGCCAAAATGATTCGATCTTCTGCAATGAATCTTTTCCAGATGGCAAAGCTTTCCTCGTCTTGCGGCACATTATCCTTGGCATCGCCCTCAAAAACAGTAACATATAAACGATCAACCGGAATTTTATATACCTCAGTAAGTAATTCCCACGCCCATGAAATGGCTTCTTCTTTGAAATAATCACCAAACGACCAATTGCCTAGCATTTCAAACATGGTATGGTGGTACGTATCCACCCCAACTTCTTCCAAATCGTTGTGTTTACCCGAAACGCGCAAACATTTTTGGGAGTTTGCCACACGCTTGTCTTTTGGAACTTGATATCCTAAAAAATAATCTTTGAATTGATTCATCCCCGCATTTGTAAACATCAGCGTTGGGTCATTTTTCACAACCATTGGAGCAGAAGGAACTATTGCATGGCCTTTACTGGCAAAAAAATCAAAAAATTGCTGGCGAATTTCAGAAACCGTCATTGTTTAATATTTGAGCGCAAAGGTAGAAAAATTGAAGGAGATGAGGAATAGATTACAAGGTAAACTTAATCACCAAAGAAAATCAATTAATTAACGTTGTTGCGTCTCTATAATTCAATTTGAATTTCAGAAAGACTTGATTGATGAATTACACTTTAATATTAACTTTAAGGCAACCATTTGAAATGTTATCCTGTCTAAATAAAACTAAACTAATATCACATGAAAAAAATCCTATCCATTGTATTGTTTTATGCATCAGTAGCATACGGTCAAAACACAGTAACTGTATCCCAAGTAGAATACCAAGAAATGAAACAAGCAGGCTTAATTGACCCGAATGCCAATTATAGTTTTTCTGATCTTGCTTTTCCTTCTAACATCAGATACAATGGAGGAATGGAAAAAAATGGTACTTGCGATTGTATTGTTCCGTTGGATTCAACTTTTTCTTTGGCTATGTTACCCAATGATGATGGTTCATCCGGATTAATAAATCTTCCTTTTACGTTTGATTTTTACGGAAATCAATACAATTCAGTATACATCAACAACAACGGGAATATTTCATTTATTTCACCTTATATGACATGGACTTCAAACTCTTTCCCTGATTCTTCTTATAATATGATTGCTCCATTCTGGGGTGATGTGGATACACGTGGCGGAATGGATAGTTTAGGGAATTCACTTGGAAATGGAGGAAATGTTTGGTACAAGGTAACACCAACTGCCTTAATCATCAACTGGAATCAAGTTGGCTATTTTAACATGCACAATGACCTTGTTTCAACTTTTCAATTGATCATTTCGAATGGGTCTGATTCTTTAATTTCGGCAGGAGGAAATGTTTCTTTTTGTTATCAAGACATGCAATGGACAACCGGAGATGCTTCTAGCGGTATTGGTGGATTTGGAGGAACGCCAGCCACAGTTGGAGTAAACGTTGGAAATGGAACCGATTATTTTCAAGTTGGTCAATTTGTACAATCAGGTACATCATTTGATGGCCCAACAAATAATTTTGATGGCGTCGATTTTCTCGACGGCCAAGAGATTTATTTTAATATTGCTGGAATCTCTACAACGAACACCCCTCCATTATTAATTAGCAGTGCTCTTTGTGATACAATAAATGTACTAACAGGAGACACCCTAAAAAGCATGAATTCAAGTGATTTCATAATTGGAATTATGACCCCGGAAATTGGACAAAACATTCAAATCTCAACTAATTCAGATGCACCTGCAGGGGCTTTCAGCTATAGCATGACTCCGATTAGTGATCTATACTATGAAATTCAAGCATCGTTTAATGCTACTGGTGTAACACCAGGAATCTACCATGTTAGTCTAACAGCTACAGACAATGGAACACCAGTTGGCGTAACAACAAAGAATTTTGTATTTGAAGTGATTTATGAAAATTCGGCTAATATTGGAGAGTTTAATAAATCTGAAATTAAAATATATCCGAATCCTACAAACGATTTTGTTACCATTCAAGTTCCAAATAACTTTGAAAATAATCAAGTTGAGATTCTAGATTTATCCGGTAAAATCCTTTTCAGCAAAACTCTATCTGAGAGTGCATTATTGGATTTAAGTC
>CAIUSK010000424.1 GCA_903901805.1 uncultured Flavobacteriales bacterium | reverse complement strand
TCCATCCTGATTGTTGTAAACAGGTATGACTATGCTATATGTTATCTTTTCGCTCACAGATTTATAGAATTCAATGATACAGATTATTCGGGAAGAATATTCATTTTTTCGGCAAAATGGTAACAATAATCCCTTAAATCTTCTGAAATCAGATGTTCACCGGTGGCCTTTTCGAACGTGTCTGCCATGGTTAATAAGGATTGATGGAAAAACTGTTTCATTTCTTCAATGGTCATATCATTTGTCCATAAATCAATTTTCATGGTGTTTTTTTCTGCCGGATCCCATATGGAAAGTAAAAAAGCACTAGCTGGTTGGTTGTCCACTTTACCATCTTGAGCCGTCCATTTCATATCAATAGGTAAATTATTTTCGTTTACTTCAACTTGAATTTTTATTTCTGATTTCTTAGACATACGTGTGTTTTTAATCGATTTTATAGGCTTGCATAATTTCAGCAAAAGGAACTTTTAGTAGTTGATCTACTGTTAAATCTGTATGAGAGTTCATGTATTTCTGAACCATTTTCCATCCGATAAATTGACCTAGTCTATCCGGACTTTCTTTGGGTAATCCTGCCGATTGAGGAGCTTCATTAAAATAGCCTAGTTTAAACATTTCGTCACTCTTAAACAGAAGTTTTTGATCCACAAAATAGTTCCATATTTTTTTTTCATTTTCTTCCGCCCACTTAAATTTTTCTGCAGAATAGCGGCAGATAATTGCTTTTTCCACTTGAGGCATGGCTGCTTCAATGCAATATAATAGTTTGCCCCAACTAATCATGTCTTCAGCAAATTTACTATTTGTAGGTGCTTGAATGTGTGCGTATACCCATTGAAAAACGATGTCTCGAACCATGAATTTTCGTTCCATTCCTTGTTTCATGTATTCATATACATTTTGTGCTGGCAGCTTTTTCACCACTTTGTTTCCATATCCCAAATACCATTCTAGCCCCACGCCGATATCATCGTTAGTTGCAATTGCATTATAGCTGAATAGCGCATTGAAAAACACGATATTGTTTGGTTGTTTTGCTTTTGGGAAATGATACTTTAGGTGTTTAAAAGCATCATGAATTTGATTTTTTTCTGAACTTAAGTCCGAAAAGGATTTTTTCAATTCAACTTCAACTTCTTTAATATACGGATCGCTATAAAATTGATTCAACTGATTGATGAACGTTGTATCAACCCGGGTGTTTATTTTTAAGCCTTTTTCATAGGTGAATCGATATAACTCATTAAAAGATTTCAGAAATGTTCTATTTAGTTTTTGCCGCTCTTGGTCAGTGCTTGTGCGGTAAATAGAATCAACATGAACAAAACGCACGTTTGATTTTATAGTTGAAACATCCACATCCAAGGGATTATTTCCGCAAGAAGTAACAAAAAACAATAAAACAAAAAACGAAAATATCAGGCGTAAATGAATCATTTTTATAACTTTGCTTTCAAAGTTAACATTTCATTTGCTAACTAATAATTTTAACCTCATGAAAAAAACACGATTATTTTTAAGCTTGGCTATTTTCCCAAGTATATTCTCATTTGCTCAAACGGATGTTTGTCAGAAAAAAATTGATAGTTTAACCAATCGAATCAACTATTTAGAAAGCAATGCGAATAATTCGTTTAATGAAAAATTAGTTCAAGCAGGATTAACAACAAATTTAGGAATGAATTTTATTGTGCCTGGTCAAACCAAATTAATTGATAAAAACGGCGTTGGTTCTTGTTTTAGCATTGGATTAGCTCTTAATAAAACATTCAAAAATTCACCCACTATCGGAATTGCAACGGGGATAGAATTTGATTTTGAAACAAACCGATACAAAACGGTTGATAGTGTTTATTACGATTATGTCGGTTCAAAAATTACGAGCCAAGCAAATGCACCCGATTCAAAAGGGACTTTTTCCTTACAAGAACGCAATCAAAAATCAATCTACGTCTCTATTCCTTTGATGATGTTGTTTAGAACTTCCATGATTGGAGATTTTCGTTATTTCGGAAAATTCGGTATTCGAAATTCGTTTTTAATTAAAAATACGGTTAATGACTATGGAATAGACGTAACTAATCCGTCTCAGCAAATTGCAAATGTTGAAAACAACAGTTTTACTACTCCTGGTGATATGTTCTTCTACAAAGGTTCAATTGGTTTATCTGCTGGAGCTGAGTGGAAATTTATTAGTACAACCTCATTAGTTGCTGAAGTCGGATATTTTTACGGAATTACACCATTACACCTTGAGCGCAAAGAAGCCAATCAAACGATGTATACGGTAGATGCAGGAACAAGAACTTACTTCTCGAACAAGGCAAATCAAAATCAGTTGCTTTTCAAGATTTCTATCCTTTTCTAAGCAAAAACACGTTGGACTATTCTACTATTAAGCGCCATATTACTAATTGGCTAACTAATTATTGTGATCAAGCGAGCTCAAAAGGTTTTGTAATTGGAATTTCAGGCGGAATAGATTCTGCTGTCACCTCTACCTTGTGTGCTTTGACGCATCGGAAAGTTGTATTAGTGAATATGCCTATTCGACAATCGGAAAATGAATACAATCGCGCAATTGAACATATCAAAGATCTGCAAGTAAAATTTCCGAATGTATTGGCTCATGAAGTTCAATTATCAGGTGTTTTCTCCGAATTTGAATCTGTTTTACCACAAGAAACAGCTTTAAACCAACTTGCTATGGCTAATACGCGAGCACGAATACGCATGACAACCTTGTACGCAATTGCGCAAAGTGAAAATTGTTTAGTAGTTGGAACTGGAAATAAAATTGAAGATTTCGGAATAGGATTTTTTACAAAATACGGTGATGGGGGAGTAGATCTGAGCCCTATTGCAGATTTAATGAAATCGCAGGTTTATTCACTTGGAAAAGAACTTGGGGTTGTTTCTTCCATTCAACATGCTGCACCCACTGATGGTTTGTGGGGAGATAATCGAACGGACGAAGATCAAATTGGAGCAACCTATGCAGAATTGGAATGGGCAATGGAATTCAACGGTGAAATTGAAACATTGAACGACCGCCAGAAAATGGTAATTGAGTTATATCATCGATTAAATAGAATCAATAAACACAAAATGGTTCCAATTCCAGTTTGTATAATTCCTGATGAGTTAAAAACTATTTAATCAATCGTTGGCGATTCATTTCATATAAAACCATACCAACGGATACGCTAACATTGAGTGAAGCAACACCACCAATCATGGGTATTTTCAATTGTTCATCACACATTCTAATCAGATCATTACTTATTCCATCTTCTTCCGAACCAAAAATAAAGGCTGTGGAATCGGATAATTTACCAAAAGGTAATTCCTTATTCGATTTTTCAGTACAAGCCACCAACTTTACGCCAGATTGTTGAATATAAAACAACGCTTCTTTTAATTGATCTACCTTACAAACAGGTAAAAAATTGAGCGCGCCAGCTGATGTTTTAACTGCGTCTGCTGTGACAAGGGCCGAACCCTTTGATGGAATAACCAGTGCATCAACACCTTGGCATGCTGCAGTTCTTGCAATTGCACCCAGATTTCTTACATCCGTTATTCTATCTAGAAAAAGCAAGGTTAGTTGCTCCTTTTTTTCTAATTTGGAATCTACTAAACTATAAAAATCATGGTATTCAATAGGAG
>CAIUSK010000423.1 GCA_903901805.1 uncultured Flavobacteriales bacterium | reverse complement strand
TAAAATATTAAACTACTCTAAAAAATTATTTTTTGTCTAACAACAATTCCCAAGTAAGTGGTGTTCCTTTTGCAATATCGCTATTAGTCTTCAGGCCCATTACTTGATCAAAATATTTTGGAGGCAATCCCAAACCAGGTCTCACGCATCTTACATTTTCAGGACTCAAAACTGAGCCCTTTTTTATATCTGAAGAGATGTACAAAGATCTTCGAAAAACTAATGATTTTTTTTCCGCATCTGTAGCTCCATAACGAACTACCCCTAATGCTTGCCAAGCTCGTTCTGTTTCAGTAACTAATGCTTGCATTTCTAAAGGCTCAAGCGAAAAAGCGCTATCCACACCACCATCTGCTCTGCTCAAAGTAAAATGTTTTTCCACTATAGTGGCCCCAAGTGTCACAGCTGCAACAGAAACGCCTGTTCCCATAGTATGATCAGAAAGACCCACCTGACATTGGAACAATTCTCTCATATGTGGAATTGTGGCGATATTGCTATTTACTGGAACAGCAGGATAAGTACTTGTACATTTTAGTAATACTAAATTCTTACATCCAGCTTCTCTTGCTGCTGTTACAGCTTCATGTAATTCTGCTATAGTTGCCATACCAGTAGATATTATCAAAGGCTTACCTGTAGCAGCTACCTTGCGAATTAATGGAAGATGAATGTTTTCAAAAGAAGCTATTTTATAAGCAGGAACATTTAAATTCTCCAAAAAATCAACAGCAGTTTCATCAAATGGACTACTGAAACAAACCATTCCAAGTTCATTTGCTCTTTTCATGATTGGTGCATGCCATTCCCAAGGAGTATAGGCTTCTCCATAAAGCTTATGCAGACTTTTGCCATTCCACAAACTCTTTTCATCCTGTATTTTGAACTCATTCTCATGAACATCCAATGTTATTGTATCCGCAGTGTAAGTTTGCAATTTAATTGCTTGTGCACCAGTTTTAGCAGCAGCTTCCACTATAGCCAAAGCCCTATCTAAAGACTGGTTATGATTACCACTCATTTCTGCAATGATAAATGGGCGAACGTTATTCCCTATCTCAAAGGGTCCTATGTTAAAATTGTTAGTTGACATACTCAGAAAATCCTTTATAAAATTTATTAATTGAATGATTGATATTATATGTATCTATTGACATTTCTAATTTATCTTGTATACTCCAAATAACATCTTCAAATCCCATCATATGACGGAATAAAACTGTACTCGAAAAACGAGGATTGATTTCGAAAATCACAGGCTCGTTATTAACCAACCGAAGTTGAACATTAATAGAACCTCTCAAATCGAGCAAGACTGCAAGTTGGTGCAATAATTTACTAATTGCTGGATGTTCTTCTCTTGATCCGAAACCAGAAAAGCCTCCTATCAATTTTCTTTTAAAAATAATATCTCTAACCTCCCCAGAAGTAGAACGAAATAATCCACATGTAAATTCTCCGCCCTCATCATTTAGAAATTCCTGAGCAATGAAGTTAGGAAAAATCTTTTGATACAAAGTCATTTCGTCGTTATTGTTGACAACATGAATTGACTTACTGCCTGATCCGTCTCTACTTTTAATCAAGACTGGATAATTATTTATATCATAATCTGTTATACAAAATGTCTTAGGAAAAGGAAGCTCATGATGCGCTAGAAAATCTGAAGTTAATTTTTTATCAAACCCTATATTTAGAGATCGCTGATTTGCCATAATAACAGGTGTACCAAAAAAATCATCTTGGTATTTTTGCTTCTCCATATGTCTCAACTCAGGTTCAGAAATAGGAATTACTAAGTCAATGTCATTTTGTTTGATTATGGTTAAAACTTCCAAATGATAGCTATCGACATTACAACGAGGCACTGTATAACATTTATCAAAAATAAATATGCCAGCGTGGTCTTGATGTAAATCAGCACCAATAACCAGTGTAAATAGTTCTGGCTTGGATTTCAAAATCTTGCCAATACTTTGACCTATATCTCCACCACAACCTGTAACAAGTACCTTCAACTTATCTTTCATTAACGCTTCTTTTTAAAACTTTACTTAAATAGTCGATATCGGGATCGTAATGATCAATTAATTCTAATAATAACTGAGTGTCATAATATGTTGTCTGTAACTCATATGCACCACTTTCTACATCCAACAAACACCAAGAAGCAAGACCACCAGCAATGCGGGACTGACCTACTGAACCAACATTAACTAGTATGCCATGTCCAAGCTTGGTAATAAAGGGATAATGAGAATGTCCTACAAAAACAAAATCTACGCCAATATTGCATTTGGATAAAATATCGGTGCTCACATCTGGATACAAATAGAAGTTGGGATCAAATGGAGAACCATGAAAGCAGCCAATGGAAAGTTTATTTATAGTTTCAAAATGATAATCAGGTAATTTTCGAATATTATTCAATTCTGAGGCGGTAAACTGTTGCAACGCAAATTTATGACCACTACCATATTTTTGTCTTAAGACTTCTGCATCTATATGTCCGTCGGAATAATCAAAAAGCATATGTTCATGATTTCCAAGAATCATAGTAGCAGCTAATTCATTTAG
>CAIUSK010000422.1 GCA_903901805.1 uncultured Flavobacteriales bacterium | reverse complement strand
CGAATGGTTGCATGAAAAGCAAATGATTTTACGGTGGGACTCAATAAATCCTTACTAAACTTAAACGATGTAGCATCTTGTCGCAACTGATGTAATAAGGTTGCCGCAATATCTGACTGAGAGCCAATTATTTTACTTTGATTGCCTCGGAATTCCTTTTTTAAAGGCTCGCCATAAAGTAACAGTGGGATTCTAAAAAATGCAGATTGATTAGGACTTTGAATTGTATGCGTATGATGTCCATGGTCTGCAACGAAAATAAAAATGGTGTTTGCATACCACGGTTGCTTTTTACATTTTTCAATAAATGCCCCTAAAGCCTGATCGGCATAATACAGGGAATTTAGGTAATCTTTTTCTACTCCATTCCATTTTTCCCAACCTACCCTTTTCGGGTAATCAAACGGAGAATGCGTACTTCCGGTAAAAGCACAATGCATAAAAGGAACTTTGGTTTGATTAATTTTCTTAAGAAATAAAGCATATAAATCCTCATCATAATAATTCAGTTTCCCTTTCTTCAAACTCGATGAAAAATCGTTCTCATCCGCCAATTTATCAAACTGATGCTCCGTTAAATACCCTTGTATATTGCCATATTTTAAATCTCCACTGAATAGATAATGAGAAGAATATCCTGTTTTTTTCAATACCTGATTAATAGAAGACAGTTTTCTGTTTTTTTCTGGCTCTAATGAAATGGCAATTTCTGGTAAAGCAGGATACCCAGAAAATATGCTTGTATTTCCAATTTCAGAAGTTGTATTTGTTGCATAAATATTCTGAAAAAGAAATCCTTGTGTGCTTAATCGATCAAAATTTGACGTTAACCCTTTCGTTTCGCTCATACAACCGATAGCGCTTGCAGACCAGCTTTCTAATAAAACAAAAACCACATTTGGTTTAGTATCAGATAGTATAAAATTTTCATGATTTCGGTCAAAAGCATAAAGGTCTTTTACGATTGAATTCACCTTGTTAGCATTCATGGGAGGTAAATGCAGCTCTAAATCATTTCTTTTGTATAACAAATAACTATTTCCAAAGAAATAGGTTGTGTTTACAGAAAGATCATTTATTCTAGAATTTGTAGAAAAATAGGCCGAATCAATATTGATAGGGATTTGTTGGACACCTCCACGCGCTAAAACAAAAAACAAGACAATATATACGACACCGATGGGTAAATGGATCCATTTTTTCTCAAGGTCTATTGGTTTCAATAGAAAAAATCTGGCAAGTAAATATCCCAATCCAATTTCAATAATCAAAAACAAAAAGAACAAAACCTGAGAAGCCCATTCTGCTGTTCTAAATACTTCATCCGGATTAGATAAATGCATAAAAACGCGTGAAGTCAATTTATGATTCCACTCGTGGTAGACATTGATTTCCCCACTGTGAATGAGTGACACAACAACTAATTCAACGAAAATAATTGTCAAATAAATGACCTTGGAAACATTTGTTCGAACATACGACCAAAACAATAAGAACAGAACAGGTAGTGCCGATAAAAAAGAAGCTGTTGCCAGATCTAAACGAAGAGACTGAAAAAAAACACCACTTAACTCTATCCAATTTGTTTCTTGAAACTTCCCCCAATGAACAAGTAAAAAAAGAATACGTTGGATATCAAAGATGATAATCCAATAAAACAATAAAGCAAAAAAAGGCTGAACGAGTTTTAGGCTGATTTTCACGAAGTAAAATTACTCATTAAAGCTATTCATTTACCAGGATTTGATGTTTAATGGATTTATTGAACGAGGAATGCATGTCTAAACGAATGAAATACATTCCCGATTTTATATTATTTAAATCTATTTCAAGTGCATTTTGGTCTGTGTTCACAGCAAAAGCGGCATTGTAAATAAGTTGACCTAACCCATCCAAAATATTTATGTTAGCCGTTGTGGGCAACCCTGTATTTTGAACATACAAAATGAAGTTTTCATGGCTTGGATTGGACGAAGGAAATATGTAAAAATGATCATCCTTCATTTCAACCAATTGAATCGGTCCAAAAACTGATTCCGTTCCGTCCAAGTCAAATTGTTTCAAGAGGTAATACGGTTGAAATTTAATCGTTGGATCTGTACGTTGATAAACTACATTTTCATTACTTGTTCCGGCTGCAGGGACAGATTCTAAAAACATCCAATTAATTCCGTCGAATGATCGATAAAGTTCAAAATGATCGTTATTAAACTCGGAACTGGTTATCCATTTTATTTCAATTGCATTTTCTGACCTAAAACATAAAAACTCGGTTAATTCGATTGGTAATGGGGAATCTTCACCAGCGAAGCCCCAATTACTCCATCCAAAAGCTTGTAAACGACGTATAACAGGAGCAACAGAATTACCGAGATTATCTAGATGAATTCCTGATTGATCCCAAGGTAATGCACCAGATTTTTTAACCGATGTAATATAACAATCATTCGAAAAATCAGTAATTCCTTCGGCAGATAATGTTATTTCATATTTTTTAGTTTCATTCACTGTAATACCATCGGCTGGAGAGACACTCCAATATCCTGAGGCTGTTTTGGAAATTGGAAATTCACCAGCACAATTTGTTTGAACGATGGAATTAGAGAAATTAGTGCCCATTGGTAAATCGATCCATTCCGATGTCAATGTTCCACCTAGAGTTGGCTCAGTGTATTCAATCAATACAAAACGCTTCAATAATCCAGATGGATCGGATAAAGGAAATAAACCACTACTTTGTCCAGTATTGACGCCTAAAAACCATCTTTTTAAAATCCCGTTAATATATCCACTATAATACGCCAAAGTGCCTAATGACGATAAACTCGATCCTAATTGAATATTATTTAAATTAGTTGAAATCACCCCTGAATTCATTGTCAACGTTCCATTTACAACCAAATTAGCGAGCAAATTTAGCCCTCCATTTGTTCCCACTGTAACTTGGAGATTGTTTAAAAACAAACTTGGAATATTTGTACTAGAAATAACCGAATTTGGATTTGTAAATTCAATTGTGCTTGTATTGGCGATGGTTTTTAATCCTGAAT
>CAIUSK010000421.1 GCA_903901805.1 uncultured Flavobacteriales bacterium | reverse complement strand
TGATGTTTGACTATATTTAAAAATTCAATTGCGCTTGAATTCTCAATAAATTTCCTCTTTGATAGTTTTCTTGTTTTGTATAATCTTCAAATCTTCTAGATGACATGGTGTACATGACAACGAGCTCGAAGTTTTTTCCCATTTGCCACTCGGCACCAATTTCTAGTTCTTCTACGCGGTAACTTCTTGCATCCAATTCATGTTTTTTACCTCCTTTGTATTTTTGGTATCGCACGAATGGAATTAGCGTTTGATCACCTACATTCATTTTATAGCAAGCAGTTACAAAACCTCCTTGTAAACTTTGAGTTGAAATTGAGTCGGCAAACTTGTCAAATTCTGGTCCTCTACCAATATTGTATTCAGCTAAAATACCAAATGGCTTTGGATACAACACAAACGTTCCTCCTATCCTCTCATCATCATATAATTTATCTTCAGCAAATTTTACACCACTTGATGTACTTAATAAAGTAAACTTTCCTTTATAAGCCTGAACGCCCGTCTCAAAAATTTGATTTCTCACTTGAAATGGGTACGAGAAACGAGAAACTATATGTCTGTTTAAATTTAATTCAGGTCTATTTGCAGTTTGACCATTGTAGACACCAAGTGCAAATACTCCGTAATCACCTGAACCCTTTAGCCCATCACTCACCAATGATGAAAATAATTTCCTTTTCTTCTCCGGCGCCCAATAAAAAAACATGCCTAAATCTCGTTCATTTGAAACAGCACTATTCAAGGCATCATTTCGGTCGAGCGGCAAACGATTTTGTGAAGATTGCATATTTTCAAAGCCAAACGGCACTTTACTTTGTCCAATTCTTAAACGAAATTCATTCTTTTTATCGATTCCAACATCAAAATAAGCGTCACGCAATTGAGTAAAGTGGAGTGTTGATGAAGAGGGAGCACTAGCAAAATCAGGTTGAATATAAAAATATAGTCTGGGATGAATTTGTCCATAAAAAATAATACGCATCCTTCTTATGAAGAAACCACCCTCACCTCCCCAACTTTTATCACATTGCTCACATTCCAAATCTTCGTTTGTTTGTAAAAGACCGTTATAACGAATTTGGGTATATCCTCTAATTGATATTTTATCATACCACTTTTTTGTACTTTTCTCAGTTGAATCTTTCGTCAACTGTGATAAGGAATTAAAACCTATTACTAAGAAACAAACTAAAATAACCCTGCTCATAACCTTAAATTTGGCAGCAAAAATACATCCTTAATATTGGGTTAATATATGGTTCATAAAAGCGTAATGTTAATATAAACTTCTTAACAATTTGGTAACATACAAAAAAGGTGTCTGAATAAAGAAGTTTTGAAACAACCTAGCGCTTCAAAAAACAGCAGTTGCACTCACGCAAGCCTTGAACGGACTAGAAAACGACACCACCGGAGATTTTGTGGCAATGGACATCCGCGAGGCCATGCTCCAACTCGGGAATATCACCGGTCAGATTGATATTGACACGGATATACTTGGTGCGAAATTTTCCAAGTTTTGTATTGGGAAATAGGAGTTAAAAGTTTAAATCTAAAAGTCCTCCAACAGTCTACTTACTGGAATTTCAAGACCATTTGCAATTTCTAAAAGATATAAAATACTCGGATTAATTTTCCCTTTCTCCAATCTGTTTATGGAAGGTTGGTCTTTTCCAATTTTAAATGCCAAATCAGTCTGACTCAAAGATTTTGATAATCGAAGTTCTCGCACCTTTAAACCTAGCTTGATTAATTGATCATTTAATTCCACGATGGGAATTTCGCTAAGTAATGATTATTAAAAGATAACGGATTCGTTATAATATAACAAATTTGTTATATTTGTATTGATTATAACACAAATAAGTAAAATTTTATATATGAGCGGCGTAATTCCAAATCCTAAAAAAACACTTGAAATTGATTTTTCACTTAATCAAATTAAAAATTCCATAGAATATATTACATTTAAAAATAGCAAATACAAACTTTTTCAAAAGAATGATGTTATCAACCAATATTCTTTTCAGGGAATGGAATTTTTAAGTTTAGGAGTTTATATAGACATAAATCTTACCACTGTAAATGAAAACAAAACCAAAATAGACATTGAGGTTCGAAGAACAATGGGGGCTTTTGACAAACCATCAGAAATAAATAAGGCGAACGACCATATTCAAAATATAACGAAATATATAAGTGAATGTGTTGTTTTGTCAAACGAGGAATTACATCAACTCAAAGAATCCACTTCAACATCTAATTCTGACAAGAGAAAAGGAGCCTCGTGGAAATCTGCGATGATTTTTATAGTCTCTTTGATAATATTTCTTTTGATTTTTAAAATGATTTTCAAGAAAGATCCAGATGAATCTCAAAATGAGGAAGATACAAAGAGTGAAGTGTCAAATAAAAACGAAAATCCCTTGATGCTTGACAAGGAGTATTACTTTTACGATGAAAATGATGAGTTAAATTGTGCTGAGTGCGATCCTTGTTGGAAAATAAAATTTATTGATAAATCTAGTGGTGAAATATGGTCTAAACCATGCAGTGGATCATCTGAGTTAAAATCTTGTCAATCGAAATTTACTTATGAATATAATGAACAAAGTAAAACTGTGACCATAAAATCAATTGATAATAGTAATCTTACAGAATTTTGTAAAAGGAAATTTTTTGGGGAATGGGTTTGGTTAAAAGGAAAATACCCTCAAGAAAGATTTTATTCGAAAAATAATCCAGGAGCAGACTTTTCGTAATTACAAAATATATAATTCTAATTTTATTGAAATTTTACAAAAAGTGGTTAGTTCCATTTTGGAACATACCACTTATCTCTTGTTTTCCTTACAGATTTTGGGTATATTTAGGTAAGTTATGAAAAATGAAATACTAATTTACCGCCCCAACGAACTGGTTGAGCACATAGAAGTGCGGATAGAAGATGAAACTGTTTGGCTAAATAGAAATCAACTTGCGATACTTTTCGGAAGAGATGTAAAGACCATTGGAAAACACATAACTAACATTTTTAGAGAGGGAGAATTATTTAAAGATGTGGTTGTCGCAAATTTTGCGACAACCACTCAACATGGCGCAATCAAAGGAAAAACACAAATAAATATCATTGAATTCTATAACTTGGACGTTATAATTTCCGTTGGGTATCGTGTAAAATCCAAGGAAGGTACTCAATTCCGCATGTGAGCAAATCGCGTATTGAAAGAGTATTTGCTGAAAGGATATACCATCAACCAGAGGAATGATCGCATAGAAAACACGGTTGAGGATTTGGTAAAAAATTGTCTGCTATAATTTTCTAGACTTAATATTTTCCAATAAATCTATAAATCAACCCGCTTTTAGTAATCAAATTACCGGACTCTTCATCAAACATAGCACTTCCTATTTTTTTTGATTCAGTCCATTCCCAAAAAACTTTATTTTCCTTATTAGCCCATGTTCCTGTATACAAAACAGGTGATTTAATAGCCTCAGAAATATCCGCGCCGGCCCGCACATCAATTCTTCCAGTCTCATCAAAAATAAAATAAAATGCCTTCCCATTTTTAAAAATTGGTGTCGCTGTAGAATCACAAGATACGAAAATAGTGTTGTTCATTTTTTCCAATACAGCCTCTGATTGAGCTGTTGCTGCAACGGTTGTGAAAAGAAAAAACAGGATAAAAAGTTGTTTCATAAT